>NZ_FR902050.1:0-10328 GCF_000437815.1 Acidaminococcus sp. CAG:542 | reverse complement strand
CCTTTACGGCCAGCCGTTCGGACCGGGCCTTGTCCAGGAAGGCTTTGTACCGTTCCCCGTAGGCCAGGGTCTCTTTCCGTTCTTTTTCGTCCATCCGCGCCCAGGCGGATTCTTTTCTGCTGTAGGGTTCCTTCATATTGAAAAACCTCCATTCATTCACTGTACTGTGCCCAGTATACCATATTTTCCCCGGTTACAGGCTTTCCTTTGTTTTCAGGATCCGGTACAAAGACCGGTCCACCTGGTCCTTTGGCAGCTTTCCTTCCCGGATGGCCGCGGCAATGGCCTGGTGGACCTTCCGGATGGCTTCCGGGTCGTGGCACACCATCACCTGATCCGCCCCGGCCAGCAGGGCCCGCACCGCCGCTTCTTCCAGGGGCCAGGACCCGGCTATGGCCCCCATGGTCAAATCATCGGTCATAATGATCCCGTCGAAATGGAGCCGGTTCCGGAGCAGATCCCCCATGACCTTCCGGGACAGGGAGGCGGGCCAGTCCGGATCCAGGGCCGGATAGTCCACATGGGTCACCATCATGGCGAACCGGGATTCCGGGAACTTTTCCAGGGCCTCCCGGAAAGGCAGCAGGTCTTCCCGCTCCAGGGTTTCCCGGCTGGCGGAGACGGTGACCCGGCCTTTGTGGGTGTCTTCCTGTCCTTTCCCCAGTCCGGGGAAGTGCTTCACACAGGCCATGAGATGGACCTGTTGGTATCCGGCCAGGGCCCTTTCCACGAATTTGGCGGCGGTGGCAGGATGACTGCTGTAACTGCGGCCGGCCCCGCTGCCCACGTCCGCCACCGGGGCCAGGTTCAGGTTGATTCCCAGCTGCTTCAGCTGACGGCCGGTTTCCGCCGCCCACTTCTGTGCCATATCCGGGTTCCCGGTGGCCCCGATGGCAGCCTGGGAAGGAGGTGCCGGCAGGGTATCCTTCATCCGGGCCACCTGTCCCCCCTCTTCGTCCAGGCCGATGAACAGGGGTATATCCCCGGACAGGTCCTGGAGCCGGCCGGTCAGGGCCTTTACCTGGGCCGGGTTTTCCATGTTCCGGTCGAACAGGATCACCCCACCGTAGGGATGGTCCTTCATTTCCTGCTGGAAGGCCTGGGAAGGGGTCCGGCCCTCCAGACCCACCAGCATCAATTGCCCGGCCTTTTCTTCCGGAGTCATGGAAGCGATTTTTTCGGTGATGGGGTCCGACTTCGCCGGTTGGCCGCTCCCCGGCCCTTCAGGAATACGGGGCCGCAGCATCATCCCCCCAAAAGCCACCAGGAAAATACAGAGTATACAAAACCAGAGTTTTTTCATTTTCTTCCCTCACAACAAAAAGAACCCGTCTGCAAAGGCGGGTTCTTTCCTTCGGCCGCTGACTGTGGACAGCTGACCGTTGACAGGCTGCGCTGCAGCCTTATTTGTTCATAAACACCGGTTTCCGTTTTTCCAGGAACGCCTTCATGCCTTCCTTCTGGTCCAAGGTGGCGAAGCAGGTCCCGAAGACCTGGGCTTCGTAGCTGAGACCGGAATCCAGGTCCATGGAAAGGCCCCGGTTGATGGCATCCTTGGCGCTGGCAATGGCGATGGGAGCCTTTTTCATGATCTTCCGGCACACTTCTTCGCAGGTGGGGATCAACTGATCCGGTTCCACCACCCGGTTCACCAGGCCGATCCGATGGGCTTCTTCCGCATCCACCATAGCCCCGGTGTAGATCATTTCCTTGGCATAGCCTTTGCCGATGAGCCGGGCCAGGCGCTGGGAACCCCCGAACCCGGGGATGATCCCGTAGTTCACTTCCGGCTGGCCGAACTTGGCGGTAGTGGAAGCGAAACGGAAATCGCAGGCCAGGGCCAGTTCGCAGCCCCCGCCCAGGGCATAGCCGTTGACGGCGGCCACAGCCACCACCGGCAGTTTTTCAATGGCATCGAACACATCATGGCCCAGGTTGGAGAAATCTCTCCCTTCCACGGCAGTCATGGTGCTCATGGCCTTCAGGTCAGCCCCGGCCACAAAGGCCTTTTCTCCGGCGCCCCGGATGATGACAGCCTTCACCGCCGGATCCGTGGCCAGTTTCCCGAAGCAGTCCTTCATTTCCACCAGGGTGGGGGTATCCAGGGCGTTCAGGTATTTGGGACGGTTCACGGTAACCGTGGTCACCCCGTCGTCCGCAATTTCCACCAGCAGATTTTTGTAGTCATACATGGTTTGACACCACCATTCAGCTTATTTGTTGTAGTCGTAGAAGCCCTTGCCGGTCTTCCGGCCCAGATAGCCGGCTTCCACCATCTTTCTCAGGAGAGGAGCCGGACGGTATTTGGGATCCCCAAAGCCCTTGTACAGCACTTCCATAATGGCCAGGACCGTATCGTTGCCGATCAGGTCGGACAGAGCCAGAGGCCCCATGGGATGGTTGAAGCCCAGTTTGGCCACAGCATCGATATCTTCAGCGCTGGCAACCCCTTCGCTGAGGGTGAAGATGGCTTCGTTGATCATGGGGATCATGATCCGGTTGCCCACGAACCCGGGAGCATCGTTGACCTTTACAGGGGTCTTGTCCAGGGCTTTGGCCAGTTCGTACACCTTCTGGAAGGTTTCTTCAGATGTGCCCAGGCCCTTGGTCACTTCCACCAGCTTCATCACAGGAGCCGGGTTGAAGAAGTGCATGCCGATGAATTTGTCCGGACGGGAAGTGCCGGCAGCCAGCATGGTAATGGAAACGGAAGAGGTGTTGCTGGCGATGATGGCGTCTTTGGGCATCTTTTCGTCCAGTTCCTTGAAGATGCTTTGTTTGATCTTGATGTTTTCCGTAGCGGCTTCGATGGCCAGATGCACATCGCAGGCTTCGGGAGTCAGATCCACAACCCCGTGGATCCGGGCCATGGTGGCTTTTTTGTCATCTTCGGTGATCCGGCCTTTGGCCACGCTGTGGTCCAGGCTCTTTTCGATCTTGGCAATGCCCCGGTCAACGAATTCCTGTTTGATGTCCCGGAGGGTCACTTCCACACCATGTGCAGCCATGACCTGTGCAATGCCGCTGCCCATCTGGCCAGCGCCGATAACCATAACTTTCTGCAGTTCCATAACAAAAAATCTCCTTTACGTTGGTATAGTGAGAAATCCTGCATCCACAGAAGGACTTCTCGGAAATTCCTTCTGTGCAAAGGAAGGGCTGGCAAAAAACCAGCCCTCCTCATGGTCCTTCTTTTCAGAAGGGATTATTTTTTCTTGTCTTTCAGCAGGGCACGGGAGGTTACGATCCGCATAACCTGGTTGGTGCCTTCGTAGATCTGGGTGATCTTGGCGTTCCGCATGTACCGTTCTGCAGGGTAGTCCACGGTGTAGCCGTAGCCGCCGAAGATCTGTACAGCGTCGGTGGTCACTTCCATGGCCACGTCGGAGGCGAAGCACTTGGCCATGGCGGCAGCTTCGGAATAAGGTTTGCCTTCGTTCTTCAGCATGGCGGCATGGTATACCAGATACCGGGCAGCTTCGATCTTGGTGGCCATGTCAGCCATCATGAACTGGAGAGCCTGGAATTTGGAAATGGGCCGACCGAACTGTTCCCGTTCCTTGGAATATTTCACGGCAGCAGCCAGGGCGCCTTCAGCAATACCCAGGGCCTGAGCAGCTACGCCGATACGGCCGCCGTCCAGGGTTTCCATGGCGATCTTGAAGCCTTCCCCTTCTTTGCCCAGCAGGTTTTCTTTGGGGACTTCGCAGTCTTCAAAGATCAGTTCTGCAGTGATGGAGGTGTGGCCGCCCATTTTGTCTTCGATCTTGCCGAAGCGGAAGCCGGGCATGCCCTTTTCCAGGATGAAGGCGGAAATGCCGTGTACACCCTGGCTCTTGTCGGTCATGGCGAATACCACATAGGTATCAGCTTCTTTGCCGTTGGTGATGAAGATCTTGGAGCCGTTCAGGATGTATTTGTCGCCTTTCAGCACAGCCGTGGTCTGCTGAGCGGAAGCATCGGTCCCGGCGGAAGGTTCGGTCAGGCCGAAAGCCCCTACATGGGTGCCTTCTGCAATGGGAGCCAGGTATTTTTGTTTCTGTTCTTCGGTACCGAACATGTAGATCGGGGTAGCGCACAGGGAAACGTTGGCACTCAGGGTGATGCCGGTGCCGTCATCCACCTTGGACAGTTCTTCCACAGCCAGGATGTAGCTCAGTACGTCCAGGCCCATGCCGCCGTATTCTTCCGGGAAGCAGATGCCGCAGAAACCGGCTTCGCCCATCTTGTCGATAAGCTTCCGATCCCAGATATGGTTCTTGTCTCTTTCTTCAACGGTAGGAGCCAGGAATTTTTGAGCAAATTCCGCAGCCATGTCCTTAATCATCTGTTGGTCTTCAGTCAGGTTGAAATCCATAGTATTTGTACCTCTTTCCTTTTGAATGATAGATGATGAAAGGGAACCCCGCTCAGGAAGCAGCGCTCCCTGAACTTCTTAGAGCATTTCCACAACCGTGGCAGTGCCCATGCCGCCGCCGATGCACAGGGTGGCCAGGCCCAGTTTCTTGTTTCTGTGTTTCAGGGCATACAGCAGGGTGACCAGGATACGGGCACCGGATGCACCGATGGGGTGACCCAGGGCGATGGCGCCGCCGTTTACGTTGGTCTTGTCCCAATCCAGCTGGAGTTCACGGCCTACTTCCACAGTCTGGGCTGCGAAAGCTTCGTTGGCTTCCACCAGATCCATGTCTTTCACTTCCAGACCGGCTTTGGCCAGTGCCTTCCGGCTGGCAGGGATGGGCCCGATGCCCATGATGGCAGGATCCACACCGGCAGAAGCGTAGGAAACGATCTTGGCCATGGGCTTCAGACCCAGTTCCTTGGCTTTGTCAGCGGTCATCAGTACCAGAGCGGCAGCCCCGTCGTTCAGGCCGGAAGCGTTGCCGGCGGTAACAGTGCCGCCCTTCTTGAAGGCCGGGCGCAGTTTGGCCAGGACTTCCATGGTGGTTCCTTCTCTGGGGAATTCATCGGTATCGAAGACTTTTTCGCCTTTTTTGGTTTTAATGGTCACAGGGACGATTTCTTCCTTGAAAGCGCCGCTCTTGATGGCTTCGATGGCTCTTGCCTGGCTGCGGGCGGCCACTTCATCCTGGTCTTCCCGGGTAACGCCGAATTTTTCAGCCACGTTTTCAGAGGTGATGCCCATGTGGTAGTCGTTGAACGCATCCCACAGGCCGTCCCGGATCATCACGTCGATCATTTTCTGGTCGCCCATTTTCAGGCCCCAGCGAGATTTCCCGGGAATGGTAAAGGGAGCGTTGGACATGCTTTCCATACCGCCGGCCACTACAATGTCGTTGTCCCCGGCCAGGATGGACTGGGCACCCAGTTCCACGCATTTCAGACCGGAACCGCAGACCTTGTTCACGGTGAAGGCAGGGACTTCCACCGGCATGCCGGCGAAGATGGCGGCCTGACGGGCAGGGTTCTGGCCCAGGCCGGCCTGGAGCACGTTCCCCATAATCACTTCATCCACCATTTCCGGTTTCACGCCGGCTCTCTGCAGGGCTTCCTTGATAACAATGGCGCCCATCTGAGGAGCGGACAGCGGGGTCAGGCTTCCGCCGAACTTACCGATAGCCGTTCTTACAGCACTTACAATGACAACTTCACGCATTTTCAAACCATCCCTTCTAGTTTTGAAATTGAAGCAAACAGTGTCAATCAGCCCGGCAGGACCATGAGGTAAGGGTTCCAGGACCCTGCCGGACTGGTTGGATCAGGAAAAATGCATTCAGGGTTTACTTATGGACTTGATTATACACTAATTATAGCGCAAAGGGAAGCCCCCGGTTTTCTGAAAATTGGCTTTTTACCATCGGATGAAAAAATTTCGAAAAAATGTCCATACCAGCAAAGCCCCCAGTCCCACCAGCAGGAAGCCCACCAGGGTGGGCAAAAGCAGCACCACGGCCAGGATCACCGCCGCTGCCGCCAGTACCAGCCGGCCGTTCAGCTTCACCAGTTCCCAGAGGGACCGCCATTTTTCCTTTTTGGCGGCTTTTTCCTGCTGCCGCCGGATATCCTCCTGGTCGTACACCTTCCAGTCTCCCCGGGGTTCTTCTTCGGTGCCCGTTTCAATGGTCATCCCGTCGAAGGCATCCCGTTCTTCCGCACTCATCACCTGGGCTTCCACATCCTCGTTAGGGGTGCCGCAGCCTGGACAGGCTTCCAGGTCATCGGGATATTCCAATCCGCAGTGTTTACAGATCATGGTCTACTACTCCTACGCATATCTTGAAAACATCATCAGGAACCCCATCTCGTTGAGATACCGGGGATCCGAAGGCTCCAGCTGCAGCCGGTCCCGGATTTCCGTATAGGCACGGGTCAGATCCCGGTGGGGCACTCCCCCGATTTCCGCCAGGAAAGGCAGTTTCCGGGCCGCCCGCTTCTCGTTGATCTCCAGGAAATTCTCCACCAGGGCCGCCGCCCACACCTGGGGCTCGTACTGGTACAGGGCAGGATACCCTTCCCGGAAATCCTCCCACATGTGCCGGACCAGCCTTACGTCGTTCTGGCCCCGGTCTCCCACCAGGAGGATCTCCTGGGCCAGGCACTCCACCATGTCCATGTCTTCCGCCAGAGGGCCGGGGATATAGCCCTGCTGCCTGGTTTCATAGGGGAACCGGCAGGCTGCCGGGTTCCGGGCCATTTTCAGCAGCAGGCTCCGGCACACCAGTCCGTGGCGGGCCATGAACTGGGGCCAGTCCGCCCCCGGGCACTGGACATCGTACCACCGGAGACATTCCTCCAGGAGTTCCCGGAGCCGTTTCCGGGCCAGGGGACGCAGGGTGCGGCTCTGGAGGCAATTCATGCCCATGCTCCGGTTGTAGAACACATGGCCCAGGATCACCCGGTCCCCCACCGGATCATCCCCGGTGAGATGGAAATTCAGGTTGTACATATCCCCGGTAAGGAAATCCCGGCACAGGAACCGGCTGTTGTCCATCATGTCCTCCACGGTGAACAGGGCCAAAAAGCCGGTGCTCAGTTCGTTGACCATCTGGGGATGGTCCGTGTCTCCCCACTGGCGGAACATTTCCAGGGGAGTCAGGTCGTTGCCTGTCAGGTGGTAATCCATCAGGAAATAATCCCAGAACCCCTGCCAGAAGTCCTCGCCCGGGTCGTTTTCCAGGTCCAGCATGCCCAGGGCCTGTTCATACAGGGTCAGGGCCCGCTGGAAATCCCCGTCGAATTCCTCCTTCTGGTAGAACCGGCGGAGCTCTTCCATGATCCCCCGGACCGCTTCCCAGGCGTTCAGGAACACCTGGCCTTCCGGAGGCGGGGCGCTTCTGGCCTCCCGGTCCTCTTCTCCCGGCAGGTAGTCCCCGTACTGGTCGATGATCCCCAGGGTGCCGTCGTCCCGGAGCAGCAGCTGGGCCGCCAGACGGGGGGCCAGGGCGCTGGCGATCCGTCCCTCCTGTTTCAGGAACAGGTAGAAGGACCCCAGGGTATCCAGAAAGTCCCGGACGGATTCACAGGACACCTGGAAATCCACCACGTTCCGGCCGCACCAGGCCACCAGATCCACAATGTCATCTTCTGTCATTTCATACAGATTGATTTCTCCGTTCTCTGCGTAGATGCACAGCATCAGCAGCTGGTTCCACTGATGCTGCATGGCGGCATCGGTGCTGCCCTGCCAGGCCAGATGGCGGAAATAGGCTTCCGCATCGGTCCGGGCCAGCACCTGGTCCCAGCCAGGGTCGTTGTTGTAAAAGGCTGCTATTGCGTCGTAGACATTTGCCATTGCTTCTCACCTTACTCCATCAAGATTTCCGTCGCTTTTCCGTCCGCGTTCCCCCGGTCAGAGGACACGGGAAGGACACAGGTCCACTACAGGGCACTGGGTGCACTGGGGCTTCCGGGCTTTGCACACCTTCCGGCCGTGCCAGATGAACCAGTGGTGGGCTTCCCCCCATTGGGCCCGGGGGATCAGTTCCATCAGGTCCTGTTCCACTGCCAGGGGTTCCTTGCCCTCTGACAGTCCCAGCCGGTGGGCCACCCGGAACACATGGGTATCCACGGCGATGGCCGGCTGGCCGAAAGCCACGCTGAGCATCACGTCGGCGGTCTTCCGGCCCACACCCGGCAGGCTCAGGAGACTTTTCATATCCTGGGGCACTTCCGAATGGAAGTCTTCCACCAGCTTCCGGCACAGACCCAGGATATTCCGGGCCTTGGACCGGAACAGGCCGCAGTCCCGGATCCTGTCTTCCAGCTGTTCCTGGGTCAGGGCCCCCAGTTTTTCCGGGGTGTCCAGTTCCGGGAACAGCCGGGCGGTGACCTTGTTCACCCGTTCATCGGTGCACTGGGCGGAGAGTACCACCGCCACCAGCAGTTCAAAGGGGGTCCGGTAATGGAGGGCCGTGCCCTGGCCCCGGTAGGTCTCCTCCAGTTTCTGGAGGATGGCCCGGACCCGTTCTTTCTTTCTCATCAGTTGGTCAGGCTCCGTACCGGTGCCGGGATCCGGCCGCCCCGATGGATAAACACATCAGGCTTGAAGGAATTCACGGCAATGATGGGAGCATAGCCCAGGAGACCGCCGAATTCCACCTTGTCCCCTACCTTCTTGCCGGGCACAGGGATCAGCCGGACGGCGGTGGTCTTGTTGTTGATCATGCCCACAGCTGCTTCGTCGGCAATGACGGCGGAGATGGTTTCCGCGGTGGTGTCACCGGGGACGGCGATCATATCCAGGCCCACGGAGCACACGCAGGTCATGGCTTCCAGTTTTTCGATGGTGAGAGACCCTTTTTCCACTGCCGCGATCATGCCCGCATCTTCAGACACAGGGATGAAGGCGCCGCTGAGGCCGCCCACGTAGCTGGAGGCCATCAGGCCGCCTTTTTTCACCGCGTCGTTGAGCATGGCCAGGGCCGCCGTAGTGCCCGGGCAGCCGCAGGATTCCAGGCCGATCTCTTCCAGGATGTGGGCTACGGAATCCCCTACCGCCGGGGTGGGGGCCAGGGACAGGTCGATGATCCCGAACTGGGTGTTCAGCCGTTTGGCCGCTTCCTGGGCCACCAGCTGGCCCACCCGAGTGATCTTGAAGGCAGTCTTCTTGATGGTTTCCGCCACCACCCCGATGTCTTCTCCCCGGACCGCTTCCAGGGCGTGCTTCACTACCCCGGGGCCGGATACCCCTACGTTAATGACGGTTTCCGGTTCGGTGACCCCGTGGAAGGCCCCGGCCATAAAGGGGTTGTCCTGGACCGGGTTGCAGAAGATCACCAGTTTGGCGCAGCCCAGGGCATCCTGGTCCGCGGTGAGACGGGCAGTTTCCTTCACCACCTGACCCATTTCCCGGACCGCGTCCATGTTGATGCCGGCCTTGGTGGAGCCGATGGCCACGGAAGAGCACACGATGTCCGTGGTGGACAGGGCTTCCGGGATGGATTTGATCAGAGTCCGGTCCCCGTGGGTATAGCCTTTTTCCACCAGGGCGCTGAAGCCGCCGATGAAGTTGACCCCTACGGCTTTGGCCGCGTCATCCAGGGCCTTGGCCAGAGGCACGTAGCTGTCGGTTTGGCAGGCTTCCCCCACCAGGGAAATGGGAGTGACGGAGATCCGCTTGTGGATAATGGGCACCCCCAGTTCCCCTTCCAGCTGTTCCCCCACCTTCACCAAGTCTTTAGCCTTGGTGGTGATCTTGTCATAGATCTTTTGGGCGCAGACCTTCACATCCGGATCCGCGCAGTCCCGGAGGCTGATCCCCATGGTGATGGTCCGCACGTCCAGGTTGTTCTGGGTGATCATCCGGGTGGTTTCCAGTACGTCTTTGATTTCGTAGAACATGGATGGGCCTCCTTAGATCCGGTGCATGGCCGTAAAGATCTGTTCGCTCTGGACCCGGATTTCCAGACCCAGTTCTTTGCCCAGGGCGGTGGCCTTTTCCTTCAGGTCTTCCACAGAAACCTGCGCGTTGTCCAGGTCACCGATCAGAACCATATTGAAGAATCCGTCATCAATGTTCTGGTTGATGTTCAGGATGTTCACATTGTTGTCAGCCAGCAGGGTGCTTGCCTTGGCGATGATCCCCACTTTGTCCACACCGACGATAGTCATAACAATACGCATAAATAACAACCTTCCTCTCTTAGAGACTCCGGAATTGCTTGATCAGCTGGAGTTTACAATTTATTATACGATAAATTTTCACTGGCTTCAATGTTACTGAAGGAATCCACAAGGATTTCACGATTTTCCGCGGAGGGTGGAGTAAAGAGGGGAAGAGGGGGGACGGTCGGCTTCCGTCCCACGGCAAATGGTCTTGAACAGAAACGCAGCCCTCGCTGCTAACCCACCACCATTGCGCAGGCGCA
>NZ_FR902049.1:0-11588 GCF_000437815.1 Acidaminococcus sp. CAG:542 | reverse complement strand
CAGCCGGTACCTTCCTTTCCCGGCCCAACCGTTTCATCGCCCAGGTGGAGATTGCCGGGAAGGAAGAAACCTGCCATGTGAAGAACACCGGCCGGTGCCGGGAACTGCTGGTCCCCGGTGCCGCCGTGTACCTTACCGCCAGTGACAATCCCAAACGGAAGACCAAATACGACCTGGTGGCCGTGGAAAAAGGCTCCCGGCTCATCAACATGGATTCCCAGGCTCCCAACAAGGTGGTCCAGGAATGGCTGGAACAGGGAGGCCTCCCCGGCCTGACCAAAATCCAGCCCGAATTCCGGTACGACCAGTCCCGGTTCGACTTCTACCTGGAACAGGGGGACAGGAAATCCTTCCTGGAAGTGAAGGGCGTCACCCTGGAAGAAGACGGGGTGGTCCGTTTTCCCGATGCCCCCACCGCCCGGGGTGCCAAGCACCTCCACGAACTGATCCGGGCGGCGGAAGAAGGCTACGGAGCCTATGTGTTCCTGGTGATCCAGATGGCAGATGTGGACCATTTCGAACCCAACCGGAAAACCGACCCGGATTTCGCCCAGGCCCTCCAGGAAGCCCGAAACAAAGGAGTGACCCTCCTGGCCTACGATTGTAACGTAACCCCGGGGACCCTGGAGATCGGGAAGCAGGTGGAGATTGTGTTGTAAAAAAATGTGGGGTGCTGCACAAAACGTGCAGCACCCCACATTTTTTTATTTCTGTCCGATCGCCCGGTTGATGGCATTGACGATGCCCAACAGGGATGCGGTGTTGATATTGGGATGGATGCCCACACCGAAAATGTGGTTTCCGTCCGGTTTCTTCAGTTCGATGTAGGAAATGGCCTTGGAATTGGACCCCTGGCTGATGGCGTGTTCGTGATAGTTGATGAACTCGAACCCGTCCACCCCGATCTTGTTCAGGGCATTGAAGAAGGCATCGATGGGCCCGTTCCCGTTGCCGGTCACGTGCATCACCGTACCGTCGGCCTTCACATCCCCTTCGAAGATGGTGCTGGTATCCTCATCCCCTTCGTGGTTGTCGTACACCTTGTGGGCTCCCAGTTCGAACTTGCCCTTATAGTCCACATACTTTTTGTTGAACAGTTCCACGATCTGGCTGGCGCTCAGTTCGTCCCCGTATTCATCGGCGGCTTCCTTCACCATATGGCCGAATTCCGGATGCATTTCTTTCGGCAGGTAATACCCCACTGCCTGCTGCATTACAAAGGCGGCGCCGCCCTTGCCGGACTGGCTGTTGATCCGGATCACCGGTTCATATTCCCGGTGGATATCCGCCGGGTTGATGGGCAGATAGGGAACTTCCCAGTACCGGCTGTTGGTATCTGCCATGTACTTGAAGCCCTTCCGGATGGCATCCTGATGGGATCCGGAGAAAGCGGTGAAGACCAGTTCCCCGGCGTAGGGATGACGGGGTTCCACTTTCATCTTGGTGACGCTTTCGCAGATCCGTTTGATCCGGTTGATGTGGGAGAAGTCCAGCTGGGGATCCACATTGTGGGTGTACATGTTGAGGGCCAGGGTGACGATGTCCACGTTCCCGGTCCGTTCCCCGTTGCCGAACAGGGTCCCTTCCACCCGGTCCGCACCGGCCATCATGGCCAGTTCCGTGGCGGCCACCCCTTCGCCCCGGTCATTGTGGGGATGGACACTGATAATGGCCCGGTCCCGGTCCTTCAGGTGCCGGATGAAGTATTCAATCTGGTCCGCATAGGTGTTGGGGGTGGACATTTCCACCGTAGAAGGCAGGTTGATGATCACCGGTTTTTCCTTGGTGGCTCCCAGGGTATCCATCACCGCTTCACAGATTTCCACCGCATAGTCGGTTTCCGTGCCGGTGAAGCTTTCGGGAGAATATTCGTACCGGATGTTCATGCCGCTTTTGGCGATTTCCTTTTCCGTCAGTTCCCGGATCAGTTTGGCCCCGTCCACGGCAATCTTGGTGATTCCTTCCATGTCCTTCCGGAACACGATTTTCCGCTGGAGGGTGGAAGTGGAGTTGTAGAAGTGGATGATCACGTTCTTGGCGCCCTTCACCGCTTCAAAGGTCTTTTTGATCAGTTCCGGACGGGCCTGGACCAGGACCTGGATGGTCACGTCATCGGGGATGTAGTTGTCCTCGATCAGGGTCCGGAGGATTTCATATTCCGTATCAGAAGCGGAAGGGAACCCTACTTCGATTTCCTTGAAACCGATCTTCACCAGGGTGGTGAACAGCAGCAGCTTCTCTTCCAGCTGCATGGGGGTCACCAGGGCCTGGTTCCCGTCCCGCAGGTCCACGCTGCACCAGATGGGGGGCTTGGTGATGGTCTTGTCCGGCCAGGTACGGTCCGGCAGGCTGACTCCCTGGAAGGGAATGTACTTTTTAATGGGCTTATGCATAATGAATTCCTCCTTGGATTTTCGAGGCGGTCATAAAAAAATCCCCGCCCCCTGTTTTCTCTAGGGGCGAGGCAAATAATTCCACGCTGTACCACCCTGATTCAGCCAGCCAAAAAGCCGGCCCTTTCACCTCTTACTCAAGCAAGTATAAGGCTAAGGTCTGTAACGGGACCTCCCGTTCCGGACTACTTATCACCCGGACGACTCTGGAACCAGTTATCATTCAGAAGCGAACTATCGACTCCCAGCAAATGTCGACTCTCTGTGAATTCCCTTTCTGATCTTCTTTCCTTCGCAGTCATTGTTGGTTACACTTTTGAACTTGATGGTGCTTATTATAGAGCCTTTTATAATGGCTGTCAACAGTTTTGTGGAAAAATGTTTAAAAAAATAGGTGCTGTTGCATAAGCAACAGCACCCTCCCCATCAATGATGGAACAGCCGTACTCCCGTCATGGCCATGGCGATGTTGTATTTGTCGCAGGTGGCAATCACATTGTCGTCCCGGATGCTGCCGCCGGTCTGAGCGATGTATTCCACCCCGCTTCGGTGGGCCCGTTCAATGTTGTCCCCAAAGGGGAAGAAGGCGTCGGAACCCAGGGCTACCCCGGTGTTCTTGGCAATCCAGGCCTTCCGTTCTTCCCGGGTCATAGGTTCCGGTTTTTCCGTAAAGAAGTTTTCCCATACCCCGTCAGCCAGCACATCTTCCCAGTCGTCAGAAGTGTACACGTCGATGGTGTTGTCCCGGTCCGGTTTCCGGATATCCGCCCGGAAGGGAAGGTTCAGCACCTTGGGGCTCTGGCGCAGCCACCATTTGTCCGCTTTGTCCCCGGCCAGACGGGTGCAGTGGATCCGGGACTGCTGGCCGGCGCCCACGCCGATGGTCTGGCCGTCCTTCACATAGCACACAGAGTTGGACTGGGTATATTTCAGGGTAATCATGGCGATCAGCAGATCCCGCCGGGCTGCTTCCGGGATTTCCTTGTTCTTCGTAGGCCGGTTCTGGAGCAGGTCTTCCGTAATATGGTCATTGTTCCGTTTCTGTTCAAAGGTGATGCCGAAGACCTGCTTGGTTTCCAGTTCTTCCGGTTCGTAGGCCGGATCGATCTGGATCACATTGTATTTGCCCTTTTTCTTGGCGGACAGGATTTCCAGGGCTTCCGGTTCGTACCCAGGCGCAATGACCCCGTCGGACACTTCATGCTGGAGCACCAGGGCGGTGGATTTGTCGCACACGTCGGACAGAGCCACGAAATCCCCGAAAGAACTCATCCGGTCGGCCCCGCGGGCCCGGGCATAGGCACTGGCCAGAGGGGACAGGTCCATGCCTTCCACGCTGTAGATCTTCTTCAGGGTATCCGTCAGGGGCAGGCCCACAGCCGCCCCGGCCGGGCTTACATGTTTGAAGGAAGCAGCTGCCGGCAGGCCGGTGGCTCTCCGCAGTTCCCGCACCAGCTGCCAGCTGTTGAAGGCATCCAGGAAGTTGATGTACCCGGGTCTGCCGTTGAGCACCGTAATGGGCAGGTCTGCCCCGCTCTGCATATAGATCCGGGCCGGGATCTGGTTGGGATTGCAGCCATACTTCAGTTTCAGTTCTTTCATGAAAGATTCCCTCCTTAAGGTCAAAAGAAAAAGCCGACCCCGGGCCACAGCAGGTGCCCAGACGGTCGGCATTCTACGACCATGCTCCCTGTGGGTAAACCCACTTCCGTCAGTCACATGATCTGTCCGTTTCATTATAGCATTGTCAGCGGGAAATGGTCAAGAAGGGGTCACGACCCGCGACCGGGGGCCTTCAGGTCCCCTTCACCCCCGTCCCGTCGAAGGCCGGGATGAACTGGCTGTCGGCGGAACTGGCTTCCTGGACGAACCCGTCTTCGATGGGGCTCTGGAACAGGTAGTCCTCCACTTCCTGGTATTCTTCTTCGGTCAGGGGCCGGCCGATTTCCGGATACTTTCCCTCTTTGGCCAGGCCGCAGGGCACATACTGGCGCATCAGGCTGAACAGCACCTGGCCCGGGCCGAAATTGGACCCCACCCAGTCGATGATCCGCTTGCTGTCTTCCAAAAACCCCGGCAGGATCATGTGCCGGATGATCACCCCTTTTTTCAGGAGCCCGGTTCCCTCATCCATTTCGTAAGGCCCGGTCTGCCGGAACATTTCCCGGATGGCTGACGTGGCCACGGCGAAATAATCCTTTGCATGGCTGTACCGCCAGGCCGCTTCTTCGCTGACGTATTTCAGATCCGGCAGGTAGATCTGCACCTTCCCCTCCAGCCTCCGGAGGGTCTCCACCTTTTCATAGCCCCCGCAGTTGTACACCACCGGCACCGGCAGCTTCGGCTCCAGGGATTCCAGGATGGTGGGAAGGAAATGGGTGGGAGTCACCAGGTTGATGTTGTGGGCCCCCTGGGCGATGAGATTTCGGTAGATCCGCCGCAGGTCGTCGGCGGTCACTTCCCAGCCCTTTCCCCCGCTGCTGATTTCGCTGTTCTGGCAGAACACGCACTGGAGAGTGCAGCCGGAAAAGAACACCGTGCCGCTGCCTCCGGAGGTGCCGCTGATACAGGGTTCCTCCCAAAGATGCAGGGCCGCCCGTGCTGCCCGGGGCCGACAGGGCATCCGGCACCACCCCAGCTGCCCGGGGTCCCCGGAAGTCTCCGGCCGTTCCACCCCACATTCATGGGGACAAAGAGTACATTTGGTCATGTTGGTTCCTTTCGTAAAAGAAGGGGCTGTTGCACGTGCAACAGCCCCTCTCCAATTCAGTATTTATACCCCCAGGAATACCGTCCCCGGTAATTGTAGGGATAAATGGTAATGTCGTAATGGGCATTTTCCAGTTCGTGGGTAATCTGGTGCTTGAAGGGCGCCAACGCCATATGGAGCACCTTGAAGGACTTGGACCCCCACATGGCGCCTTCATCGGAAATGTCCACCTTGTATCCGTTTTCGTGGGAATAAGTGCCGGACGCATGGTAGCCCCGTTCCGCCCCGCCGGTGATCACAAAGGTGACTCCATTCCGCCGGGCCAGCTCATTCAGATGGTCCAGGAAGGCCACCGTGGAGGCTTTGAAATGAGCCGTATCCGTAGTACTGTTGCTCCGCCAGGGAGTATCCATCCCCTCGGTGCTGCTCCACTTCCGCAGGTTGCTTTTGCCGAAATCCCGACGCCAGGCATAGGCCTGCTTGGTGGAAATAGGCGTATAGGACAAAGCCTTCCTCCGGTTTTCCATGGTGGAAACCCGGTAGCCCGGATTGCTGGAAACCCTTGCCGATGCAGCAGAAGACGCACGAGCGCCATAGTTAAAAGGCACGGCACGGCGGGCCATACCGGCTGCAGAGGCAGATACGGACACAGTCAGCGAAGAAAAGACAACAGCAGTGAGTACGACTTTATTCATGCGGTCATGCACATCTCCCAACGTTAAGATTCAAAAGCATAAGAAATCTCTTTAATTATACGCGAAAAAGGCAGAAATTTCAAGGGTACCGCCAGAACCGGTATGTGTTCCGATGCCCCCACCACCGTGCTCCGCACGGTCCCCCGCCCCTGCAGGGCGGACTTTTGGCCGTGCGATACAGATGGATTGAATTTCTTGTCGGACCCTTTATTACGCCCCTCCATGACTGGACAGTCCCCGCTCCCTACCGTGATTCATTCTGTCCCCAACTTCTTCATTCTTTCCCGAATCACCCGGTCGATGTCCTCCGTTACTCCGGAAAAATTCTGCATCACATCCAGATTGGAATACCGTAGGACCAGAAAGCCCAACCGTTCCAGTTGCCTGGTCCGTTCTGCATCGGCTTTTTTATTTTCCGTCTCATAATGCTGTCCTCCGTCCAGTTCAATGATTACCTGAGCCCGCTCGCAGCAAAAATCCACAATGTATTTTCCAATGATGACCTGCCGTTTCACCCGTACAGGATATCCTCGGAAAAAATCAAACCAGAGATGCCGTTCTTCTTTTGTCATGTTTCTTCTCATCTTGTGAGAAAAGTTTTTCAGGTAATCCGGGATTCCGTTCCTGCCAGCCAAAGTCAACACTCCCCGAAATTATACTGAATTATCTTATAATATGGTATTTGTAATTATAAAGCAAGGCCGGAGGCCAAGTCCGCCCTGCAGACAAGTTCTCAGTAAAACCTTCATCACAGTATAGTTATTCATCCATGTCCGAAAGTGAAGAGTGCAGAGTGCAGAGTGAAGAGCATGGGCCCGTAGAGGCCGCACAACCGGCGACTCGCCAGATGTACGAATCTCTGACCCCAACGATGTAGGGGTTTCGCCGCAGGCAAACCCGTCCCGGCCGCACAGAGGGCAAAAACTTCTATACCCATATACCCGCAAGGGCTCTCCGCCGGGAGGGCAGGCCCGCCCTGCAGGGGCGGGGGACCGGGCTTGCCCGGTGGTGGGGGCATGAGGTCCTGAAAGGACCGAATACCTTGACGGTGGTATCGGAACTATCTACCTGAGAGACAGCAATGGATACTGCGGTCATCATATTTCTACTTCTGCCGGACACGCCCTTGTTTTCGGCCGGTCCTGCAAAATATCGGCTATCGCCGATGCCCCCACCACCGTGCTCCGCACGGTCCCCAGCTACGGCATAAGCGACCGCCAACGCCGCTGAAGCGTCGGGCGCCTGCTTACGATGCCCCCACCACCGTGCTCCGCACGGTCCCCCGCCCCTCCCTGGGCGGACATTGTGTCCGTTCCCATCACCAGTTTAGTGCTGCGGCCAAGTGTCCCATGGAACTGCTGCTGGGTCTGTAATTGGCAATGCTGCATTGATGAGTACCTGCATAGGGTGCCAGGGCAACTCCTTCCTGTCAATGGTCAACAGTCAGCGGCCGTTGACGATGGCTTGCCGTCTATCCGGCCATCCATCCCATCACCGCTGCACACAAGATCCGCACCGCACACACGGGCAGCCCTCTTTGGAACAGGGTGGCCGTATCCAGGCCGGCGCCGCAGGGAATGGCCCGGATGCCGGTGGGCAGCAGAAAAGCTCCGTTGAACCCCATCACCGCCGCCATCCAGTAGGGCAGCAGGGGCAGGCCGGCACTCTGGGTGTAGGTGATCACCAGGGGCACCGTCAGGGCCGAAGAGATGGTGATGCTGGACACTTCGGACAGAAAGGCCCCCAAAAGGACGATTCCCGCCACCAAAGGCAGCCCCGGCGCCGGAGCCATTCCCCCCACCCACCGGGCCAGCCGGCCGTTGGCTCCTGAGGCTTCCAGCAGATTCCCCATGGCCAGGCCTCCGGCGAAGAGGATCAGTACGCCCCAGATCATGTGCTGCTGGGCATAGTTCCAGGTAAGCAGGGGCTTTCCGTCCTTTCCATTGATAAAGAACAACAGGAACCCCAGGCTCCCGTACAGATAGGCCGGCTGGAGCCCGGGCAGCACAGGGGCATACAAAGGCCGGAGAAAGGACCCTGCCAGGGCCAGGCCGAACAGTCCCAGGCAGATCTTTTCATCCCGGCTCATGGCCCCCATCCGCCGGCATTCCGCCAGGAAGTATTCCCGGGTACCCTGGAGCCGGCTCACCGGGTCCTTCTGGAGCAGCTGGACCCCCAGGGTGGCCGCGGTGGCTGTTCCCAGATAGGGCAGGAAGACTCCGAACCACCGGGTGAACAGGAATTCCTCTCCAGTGGCCTGCTGGTAAAGGGCAGCGGCAATTACGTCCATGGCGCCTCCCACCGGAGTCCCCACCCCTCCCACCACGGAACCGAACACAATGGCGCAGAGGATGGGCCCCGTTGCCGGGTCGCTGCCCCGGTACCCGGCAGCCTTCAGCATGGCCAGGGCCGTGGGGGTGAACACGGCTACCACCACCGCATTGGGCAGCACGATAGAAAACAGGGTGGCCGCCAGGAACCATACGGTGATCTGGCTTTTCATGGAAGGGCCGATAAAGGCCAGGCACCGGAGGGCGATCCGGTGGTCCAGGCCGATTTTTTCCCAGGGGAGGGTCAGCAGGGTGGCGGCAAACAGCAGGACGATGCTGCTGGAAGCGTACTGGGCCAGCAGATGGTCCATGGGCGCCAGGCTTAGAAAGGCATTGGCCACCACCGGCACCAGGGCCGTCACCGTCAGCCCCACTGGCCGGGTGATCCACCAGAAGATCATCCACAGGGACACTCCCAGAGCCCAGGCCCCGCCGGCCCCAAAGGTCCCTGCCAAAACCCACCGGCAGAGCAAAAGCAGCCCGGGCCCCAGCCCCAGGCAGATCCGTTTCTTCATGACCCTTCCCCCCTTTTGGTTGATAGGTTCATTATAGCATGGTAAAATGGAAAATATTCTACTATAAAGGAAGCTTTTGCATCTATGGATACTACCCTTTCCCTTTGGGAAGACAAAACTGAAATCACGGTGGAGGAACTGGCGGCCCTGGCCCCGGAACAGGTGTTCCTGGCGGATATCCGGGACCCGGCGGCTTTTGACCGGGGCACGGTGCCCGGCGCCGTGAACCTGAACCCCCTGGAACTCCAGGCAGGCAGCGTGGACCTGCCGGAAGACAAACTGATCGTCCTGCTCTGCATGTGGGGAAAAATCAGCCTGGGCCTTGCCGCCAACCTCCGGGACCAGGGCTGGACCGCCGTTTCCCTTCAGGGGGGCTATTCCCTTTGGCTCCAGAAGAAGCTGGAACGGGAGAACGCCCTGGCGGCGGAAGATTCCCAGCGGCTGAAACGGATCGAATCCTCCCTGCGCCGGAAGTACAAACGGCGGATCTCCAGCAAATTCGTCCAGGCCATCTGCGATTATGACATGATCCAGCCCGGAGACAGGATCGCCGTGTGCATTTCCGGGGGCAAGGATTCCATGCTCATGGCCAAACTGTTCCAGGACCTGAAGCGCCACAACAAGATTCCCTTTGACCTGGTGTTTTTGTGCATGGACCCGGGATACAATGAAATGAACCGGAAGATCATCGAGGAAAACGCCAAACTGCTCCAGGTGCCCCTGACCTTCTTTTCCACCAACATTTTCGAATCCGTGTTCCATGTGGAGGATTCTCCCTGCTACCTGTGCGCCAAAATGCGCCGGGGGTACCTGTATCGGAAGGCCCGGGACCTGGGATGCAATAAGATCGCCCTGGGCCACCATTTCGATGACGTGATCGAGACCAATCTTATGAGCATGCTCTATTCCGGCGCCATCCGCACCATGCTCCCCCGGCTGAAAAGCACCAGCTGCCCGGGGATGGAGCTGATCCGGCCCCTGTACTATGTACGGGAAGCCGACATCAAAAGCTGGCGGGACGAAAACGGCCTGTACTTCATCCAGTGCGCCTGCAAGTTCACCGAAACCTGCTCCACCTGCCACACCGACGGCACCACCGATTCCAAGCGGCTGGAAGTGAAGAAGCTCATTGCCGCCCTGGCGGAAAAGAACCCCCAGGTCCCCGCCAACATCTTCCACAGCCTGGAAAACGTGAACCTGGACACGGTACTGAAGTACAAGGAAAAAGGAAAGGAACATTCGTTTTTGGAGGACATGTAAAAAAAGAGGCTGCTGCGCATGCAACAGTCTCTTTTTTGTCAGCGGTCAACGGCCGACTGTCTTCCAACAGTTAATGTCCGTATAGACACTGTCACCACACCCATCCGGAACCTCCCCCTTCCCTACAGCGTCCATATAGAGTATACTTAATGGTAAGATAAGGGAAGGAAAACAACTGTATGGAAATTTTATTTTTAGGTACAGGCCATGCCATCTCCACCCGGTGCTACAACACCTGCTATGTCCTGCGCCAGAATGAACGTTACCTGTTGGTGGACGGGGGCGGCGGCAACGGGATCCTGCGCCAGCTGAAGCGGGCCCGGCTGCCCTGGCAAAAGATCAAGGACATCTTTGTCACCCACCGGCATATGGACCATGTGCTGGGGGTCTTCTGGGTAATCCGGATGATCGTGAAGGCCATGAAACGGGGCACCTATGTGGGAGAAGCCCGGATCTACGGCCACGATGAGGTGATCACCCTGCTCCGGAGCACGGCCCGGCTGCTGCTGGACCCGGGAGACCTGAAATACCTGGACACCCGGCTCCACTTCATCACCGTGGAAGACGGAGAGACCCGGAAGATCCGGGGCTGGGACGTGACCTTTTTCGACATCCATTCCACCAAGGCCAAGCAGTTCGGCTATGTATTGGAAAGCAACGGCCACAAACTGGGCTGCTGCGGGGATGAACCCATGAACGACCATAACTTTACCCGGCTCTCCGGCAGCCAGTGGCTCCTCCATGAAGCCTTCTGCCTGTACCGGGACCGGGACCGGTTCCGTCCCTACGAAAAGCACCATTCCACTGTACGGGAAGCCTGTGAAAACGCCGACCGGCTCCAGGTGCCCAATCTGATCCTGTACCACACCGAAGACAACCACCTGCCCCAGCGGAAAGAGCTGTATACCGCTGAAGGAAAGAACTACTACCGGGGAAATCTGTGGGTGCCGGATGATTTGGAACAAATGAAACTGTGGTAAGAAGAGAGGGAAAGGAGGCCTTCTCATGCAGCACAACAGAAAACACGCTCTGCGCTCCAAAGGACAGAACATCATTGAATACGCCCTGATGCTGGCCATTATCGTAGGCATCGGATTCCTGATCTACAGCCAGAACAACTTCGGCCAGAAAATACAGGCCGTATTCGGGAATGCCAACAACCTGCTGGCCACCGTGGAAAAAGAAAGCGACCCGGCGGTGATCCACGACCGGGG
The DNA here is from genome assembly GCF_000437815.1 of Acidaminococcus sp. CAG:542. NCBI lineage: Bacteria > Bacillati > Bacillota > Negativicutes > Acidaminococcales > Acidaminococcaceae > Acidaminococcus > Acidaminococcus sp. CAG:542. Next base: position 471 of record NZ_FR902049.1, on the reverse strand, counting down.
CTATGCAGACGCCATGGCGAAAATGCTGAAGGCAGCCATTGCCAAGGGGACGGTTCAGCTTGACAGAGGAGCCACCGTGGGCATCTATGCCCAGAATGCCAACAACGGGAACGCCGATGGTTACCACATCAACGGCCTGGTGGGAAAAACAGGCTCAGTGACAGTCAACGGAAAAAACTATATGGCTAACGGGGGATTTTACGGTTTCTGGAAGTCTGTTGACGGGAAAAAATCCTATACCGGGGCTTCCGTGGACCAGAAAAATGTAGACTGGTACGGCGTGGAAATCACCCGGACAGGGGAAAACTCCTATCAGGTGAAATACCGGGAAGGCACCGGTTACACCAATGAAAATAAAGACGGGTTCCGGCCTTCCGACAGCAACAACTACAAGAAAGAAATCTGGAATCCCTGACGAAAGGACCTGACTGTATGCACTATCCCAACATCACAGCCGGTACCTTCCTTTCC
>NZ_FR902048.1:60050-78432 GCF_000437815.1 Acidaminococcus sp. CAG:542 | reverse complement strand
CAAGGGCGGATACTATCACGCAGGCTGCTCTCCCGTGTCACAAAAGCATTGGGCCGAAGGCCCAAGCGTATATCCGCCCTTTTCAAGGGCGGATACTATCACGCAGGCTGCTCTCTCGTGCCACAAAAGCATTGGGCCGAAGGCCCAAGCATATATCCGCCCTTTTCAAGGGCGGGGGACCAGCCGCAAGGCTGGTGGTGGGTTAGCAGCGTCAGCTGCGTTTCCCATCCCGGCCAAAGGCTAACTGCGTTTGGCTTCTACTTGTTCCGTACTTCAGACGCCACACAGGAAGATGCGGTGCCTGATGGGCCGCCTCTTCCGCCGCTCAGCCGGTCCGCAATGAGCAGGATGGCGTTCCCTGCCCAGAACAGCATGCCCAGCTGACTGTTGAACAGGGTATGGTCAGTAAGGCCGCTGATAAAGATTCCCACCAGGGAAGCCATGTACCCGCAGGCCACCCCCCTCAGCCAGGGCAGGGTCCGGTTCCGGTTCCGGATTTCCCGGGCCAGCAGGAACAGCCGGACCATCACACAGAGAAACAGCAGCAGCCCTGGTATCCCCAGTTCTGCCGTTACGTTCAGCAACAGGTTATGGCTGTGGTACATGAACACATCTTCCGAAATGAAGAAGTTGTAATCCGGGAAGGCATAGCCATATCCATACCAGCCCACTCCGAAAGGATGGTCCCGGATCATGTCCAGGGAGCTTTCCAGGTAGAAGAACCGCAGTTCCGCGGACGTGTCATGGACGGAAAAAATGGACATGAGCCGTTCCGCCAGCTGGTTCCAGAACAGGTACAGCACCCCCAGGCCCCCTCCGATGAAGGGCAGGAAAGCCTTGTGATAGAAGGCTCCGGCAAAGATGAACAGCACCCAGAAATAGGCCACCCAGTTGCCCCGGGAAAAGGTCAAAATCAGGCAGGCGGTGGAGAGAAGGAAGATCCCCACCAGGGCCCACCGGGTCTTTCCTCCCTTCAGAGGAGCGAAAAGCCCTTCACAGTAAGCCACCGTGGACACCAGGAAGGTGCCCAGGATGTTGGGATTCACCAGGGTGGAAATGGCCCGCCGGGACAGATGCTTGAAAGCCTGGTGGTCGATCCATTCCATATTCTGGAGACTGGTGCCGAAGAAATACTGCCAGATGCCGAAGGCCGCCACGATCCCGGCAGAGATCATGAAGATCTTGGTCAGGAACAGGGTCCGGCGGCCGGTACTGGCGTACCGGAGCACCAGGTAGAAGATCCCCGCCTCCTGGCCCACCACCCACAGCCAGTTCAGGGCGCAGGCGGCCGGGTTTTCCGACCACAGGGTGCTGACCCCGCTCAGGATGAACAGGGCCCACAGGGGCCGGCTGATGGTCCGGGGAATCTGGATGGCCGGCCAGAACTGCCCGGTCTTCCAGATGTTCACCAGGTTCAGCAGGAAACAGATGCTGAACACGATTCCCGCCCCCAGCTGATGCAGGGGCAGGATGAAAAACAGCAGAGAAAGGACCCCGAAAATAATCTGATTCAGGTTCCAGGATGCGGGGAGACCCCAGCCTTGCGGTCTTCCCATGATCTTACCGGTCCAATCCCAGTTCCTTGAAGGTGCCGATGAGATACAGGGACCCACAGACGATCACCACGTCCTCCGGCCCCGCTTCCGACACCGCCCGTTGGTAGGCAGCGGTGAGATCCTCCATGGGAACCGCATTCTTGTGGAGCCGCTGGGCCAGTTTTTCCGGTTTCTCCGACCGGTCTCCCTCATGGGCCAGCACCGTATAGATGGTGTCTTCCGGACGGAACAGGATGTCCGATACCTGGCTCACGTCCTTGTCCGCCATCATACCGAACACGTAGATCCGCCGGGCTTTGGGATAATACTCATCCAGAGCCTTCCGGAGCACCGTCACCCCGGAGGGATTGTGGGCCCCGTCCAGGATAATGTCCGGGTTCCGGTGGATCCGCTCCAGCCGTCCCGGCCACCGGGCCGCCTCCATCCCCCGGAGCATGGCCGCCTCATCAGGCACCCCGTGCTTGTCCCGGAGGATCTCCGCTGCCGTAAGGGCCGCCGCCCCGTTGAGGATCTGGTGTTCCCCGGGCAGGTGGATGGCCACTTCCAGTTCCTTTTCTCCCAGCCGGTACAAAAAGGTCTGGGTGTCCATGGAACTGGTGAGTTCTTCGGTGGAAAAATCATCCCCATATACATACAGAGGGGCATGGTTGGCTTCCGCCGCACCCCGGATCACTTCCAGGGCCTTCCCTTCCGCCTCCGTCACCACCGGCACCCCCGGTTTGATGATTCCCGCCTTCTGGGCGGCAATGGCTTCGATGGTCTTCCCCAGCCGTTCCGTGTGTTCCAGGGTCACATTGGTGATCACGGACACCTCCGGGGTGATGATGTTGGTAGAATCCCACAGGCCGCCCATGCCCACTTCGATCACGGCACAGTCCACCTGCTTTTCCGCAAAATACAGGAAGGCCATGGCGGTGATGAATTCAAACTGGGTGGGCTGTTCTCCTCCCTGGGCCAGGAACCGGTCCAGAGCGGCTTTGGTCTTTTCCGTTACCGCGGCAAAGTCTTCATTGGAAATCTCTTCCCCGTTGAGGCAGATCCGCTCGTTGTACCGGACAAAGTGGGGGGAGGTGTAGCTCCCCACCTTCAGCCCCGCCTGCTGGAGCATGTTGGCCAGAAATGTGGTGACACTGCCTTTGCCGTTGGTCCCGGTCACATGGACGGTCCGGATCTTCCGTTCCGGATGGTCCAAAAGGGCCGTAAGCCCCTGGATCCGTTCCATGCCCAGATGGATGCCGAACTTGCCCAGGCTTTCTACATAGTCTACTGCGTCCGCATATTCCATAGTCTGCTCCTTTCCCTTTTACAGGCTGCGCAGGGTTGCCATCCGTTCCTTCAGGCCGTCGATCCGCGCCAGGATCTCCGTCTGTTTGGTCTTTTCCTTTTCCACCACTTCGGCGGGAGCCTTGGCCAGGAAGTTCTGGTTGCTCAGTTTCCCGGCTACCCGCTTGGCTTCCTTTTCCGCCCCGTCCAGTTCCTTCTGGAGACGGGCCAGTTCCTTGTCCACGTCGATAAGACCTTTGAGAGGCAGATACACCTTGGCCCCGTTCACCACAGCAGCCATGGCGTTTTCCGGAGCGGCGTCATCCATGGCCCCCAGGGTCAGGACATCCACCGTGCCCAGCTGCCGGATGTAATCCCCGTTGGCGGCGAACACGTCCCGGAGGTCGGCATCCACCAGCACCATGGCCGGAGCCTTGTGGCCGGGAGCCGCGTTCACTTCCGCCCGCATGTTCCGGATGGCCTTGATCACATCCATCACCGCAGTCATCTGTTTTTCCACGGTGTCGTCCATCAGCCCTTCATCCGCCACCGGCCAGGGAGCGATCATGATGCTCTGTCCTTCATGAGGCAGGTGCTGCCAGATTTCTTCCGTAATGAAAGGCATGTAGGGATGGAGCAGCTTCATGGCATCTCCCAGTACCCGGCACAGCACCGTCTGGGCCGTAGCCCGGGCAGCGGCGTTTTCCCGGTCGTAGAGACGGGGTTTGGCCAGTTCGATGTACCAGTCGCACACTTCGCCCCAGATGAAGTCATAGATCAGCCGGCCCGCTTCGCCCAGTTCGAATTTTTCCAGGTAGTTGGATACATCCCGGATGGTGTGCTGGAGCCGGGACAGGATCCATTTGTCCGCCAGGGTGAGCGGTGCTTTTTCCGCATCCTTGTCATAACCGTCCAGGTTCATGAGAGCGAACCGGGAGGCGTTCCAGATTTTGTTGGCAAAATTCCGGGTGCTTTCGATCCGGTTCCAGTAGAACCGCATGTCGTTCCCCGGAGTATTGCCGGTGATCAGCATGAACCGCAGGGTATCCGCTCCGTACTTGTTCACCACTTCCACCGGGTCGATGCCGTTGCCCAGGGATTTGCTCATCTTCCGGCCCTGTTCGTCCCGAACCAGTCCGTGGATGAACACGTGCTTGAAGGGTTCCTTCCCCATGAATTCCTCACCCATGGTGATCATCCGGGCCACCCAGAAGAAGATGATGTCATAGCCGGTGACCAGCACGCTGGTGGGATACCAGTGTTCCAGTTCTTCCGTCTTTTGCGGCCAGCCGAAAGTGGAGAAGGGCCACAGGCCGGAGCTGAACCAGGTGTCCAGGCAGTCTTCTTCCTGATGGATATGGGTGCTGCCGCATTTGGGGCAGGCGGTGAGATCCGTCCGGGAAGCAGACACTTCCCCGCAGTCGTCGCAGTACCATACCGGGATCCGGTGCCCCCACCAGATCTGCCGGGAAATGCACCAATCATGGATGTTTTCCAGCCATTGGAGATAGGTTTTGGTGAACCGGCTGGGAACAAATTCCGTATGGCCTTCGGTGACGCATTTAATGGCTGCTTCCGCCAGGGGTTTCATCTTCACGAACCACTGGGTGGACACCATGGGTTCCACCACATGGTGGCAGCGCTGGCAGTGGCCAACGGAGTGGGGAGCATCTTCGATTTTCACCAGAAGGCCCATGTCCTTCAGATCCTGGACAATGTGCTTCCGGCATTCATACCGGTCTTCCCCTTCGTATTTGCCGGCCTCTTTGGTCATTTTCCCGTCCAGGCCGATGACCACGATCTGTTCCAGGTTGTGCCGCTGGCCCACTTCATAGTCGTTGGGGTCGTGGGCCGGGGTGATTTTCACCGCGCCGGTACCGAATTCCAGGTCCACATATTCATCGGCGATAATGGGGATTTCCCGGTTGGTGGTGGGCAGGGCGATCTTCTTCCCCACCAGTTTCCCGTACCGTTCATCCTTGGGGTTCACGGCCACGGCAGTATCTCCGGGGATGGTTTCCGGACGGCTGGTGGCGATGGTCAGGTACTGGTCCTTTTCGCCCACAATGGGATAGTTGATGTACCACAGGGCACCAGCATCGTCCTGGTGTTCCACTTCCACATCGGACAAAGCCGTACGGCAGTTGACGCACCAGTTGATCATCCGGGTGCCCTTGTAGATCAGGCCCTTTTCATAAAGGCTCACAAAGGCTTCCCGGACCGCCTGGCTCAGGCCTTCGTCCATGGTGAACCGCTGCCGGTCCCAGTCGCAGGAAATCCCCAGGCTCTTCAGCTGCCGGACGATTTCGTCCCCGTAGGCTTCCTTCCATTTCCACACCCGTTTGATGAATTCTTCCCGGCCCAGATCGTACCGGGTCAGGCCTTCCTTCTTCTTCAGTTCCTCTTCCACCTTGATCTGGGTGGCCAGTCCTGCATGGTCATAGCCCGGCAGCCAGCAGGTGTTGTCCCCCATCATCCGGTGCCAGCGCACCAGGATGTCCTGGAGGGTATTGTCCAGGGCATGGCCCATGTGGAGCTTGCCGGTAATGTTGGGAGGCGGGATCACCACACTGAAGGGTTTCCGGCTCTTGTCCACCGGCTGATGGAAAAAGCCGTGATCGATCCAGTATGCATACCATTTCTTCTCCACCGCAGCCGGATCATAGACCTTGGGGATGTTGTTTTCTTCTGCCATAACTCTGCCTCCTTAAAAAAATAAACCCGTCCTGCTGTATAGGACGAGTTGTTCGCGGTACCACCTACATTCTCAATTGCTTGAGCACCTTAAAGCGGCGTAACGTGCCGTGACGGACAGGGCTTTCCTCCTGCCGGCTCCAGGACGACTTCCAGCGCATTGCCCGGATGCTTCCACCACCCGCATCCTCTCTGCCGGTGCAAGGGGCGCTGTACTCCTTCCCATCATCGCCTTTGGCTGTATGGTTGTATGGAGTCATTGTAACAAGGGGGCGCGGGATTGTCAATGGGGTGGACCCTTTCAAATCCCCGTCAACGGTCAGCGGCCGTTGAGTACCGACAGAAAAGGGGTGCTGCACAAAACGTGCAACACCCCCTTTTTCACAGCGCCTCGATCTGCCGGCACAGCATCTTGCCTACGCTGTCGGCCATTTTATCCAGATCCCGGACTTCCACACAGTCTTCCCCGAAGATCTTCCGGGCATCTTTCATGATGTGCTGATTCTCTCCGTTGATGAGCCCGATAATCCGGATCCCTTCCCGGCGGAGGCTGGCGGCTTCGTCAGCGGTGTTGGCCACGGCTTTTTCATCCCGGTATTCCGAAGAGCTGAACAGCCCGTCTCCCACCAGAGGCTTGTCGTCGTTGGGCTCCGCATCCGTGAGCATGATGAGGATCTTTTTGGTCTGGGTAAAGTCCCCCATCAGCTGCCGGGCTCCCCGGAGGGCCAGCCCGTCCCGGTTCCACCCGGTGGCCACATAGTTGAAGATATTGGTGCACCGCTTCTTGTCCGCATAGTCCTTGAACAGGGTGAGTACCGTATAGTTCCGCAGAGTGCAGAAGGAATACACCTGGTAGGGAATCCCGCACTGGCGGAGACTTTCGGCGATCACATAGGCCTGGGAGGCGATTACCTGCTGATACTCCCCCCGGGAGGCGGAAGCATCCAGCATCAGATCCACGGTGAAATCCGGGCTGGAGACGGTCTCCCGTTCGAAGAACACCCGGCTGTCATTCACCTTCAGGGCCCGCCACACCAGGCCGGGTACCAGTTCCCCTTCCTTGGCGGGCACCGGCAGCCGGGTCTGGGCCATGCGCATGACGCTCCGGAGCTGGCTGGTGAGCCGGGCTATGCTCTTCCGGCACTGTTCCCCGTGATCCTTGTAGTAGGCCAGGTTCTTCACCCGTTGGGCGTGAGCTCCCTCAAGCCAGCGGGAAGCTTCCCCGGTGGCCCCTTTGCTCCCCAGCCGGCCCCGGGTAAAGTGGAGATGGCACCCCTGATGAGGCCCGTTGCACCAGGCTTGGTCAATATCCAGCATTTTCCGGGGCGGGTAGATGCTGGCGCCGAAACAATCGATGATATAGTTGTAGTTTTCCGACGCCGTCTGGCCGGTGATAATGGCCATGAGCCCGTTGTGGGCGTTTTTCCCGGCCAGGATGTCCATGGCCTGCTTCTTGGAATAGAGAAAATTGAACACGCTTTCCTGCTTCCGGAACACATGGGGCAGCAGCCAGTCGATAAAGTCCCCCAGGCCTTTGCTGATGATGACTTTTTCCAGGCTTTCCCGGACCAGGAAATGGGAGACGAAGTACTTTTTGGTGATCTTCCGGAAATGGTCGCACAGCTGCTTGGTATCCCAGGCCGGATCGAAGCAAAGATTGGCATAGAGCCCCTTGGCCCAGGGGTCATGGAGATCCAGTCCCTCCCCCAGCACCTCGTGCCACCGTGCCGCCTGCATTTCGTGGGCCACTCCGGTTTTGTCCAGTTTGGTGCCGTCAAAATAGGCCCTGGCATGCTGCTGCCGGAGATAGGGCAGCACCGGCCGCACCGGAGCCTCCTTGGCGTAGGTGGCGTATTCCAGTCCCAGCCAGAACAGGTCCGTAAAGGTATCCCGGAGGGCGCTGTCTTCCATTTCCTCGAACATCTGGTGGATCAGCTTCACATCATAATATTTCCGGGTGAAGCCCACCACCGCGTTCAGATACAGATCCGGGGTACCCTGTTCCGTATAGGCCAGGAAATCGGGATCGAACCGGTAGTCCCAGGACACGTCCCATACGATATTCAAAGCCCGGCGGCGTTTGGCATCGTACTTGAGTTTTCCCATGGTTCCTCAGTCCTCGAAAATGTCCTTTTTGGTATAGTTCCCGGGAATGTGGAGATTGATCACGTCCCGGATCAGCCCCGGTTCATATTCATCAAAGGATTTGTTCACGATTCCCAGATCCAGGGCCTTGTGGGCTTCCAGCCCGGCTTCCATCAGGTGGATGGCATCCAGCATCCCCCGCAGGTCCAGGGCCTTTTCAGAGATTTCGCTTTCCTGGCATTTCTTTTCCAGGTCCTTGAAGATCTGACAGAAGGCCTTCCGGGGTTCCTTCCGCAGTCTGGGGAATTCGTCCTGGAGCAGCCGGTCCAGGGATTCCATGGAAATGGGCGGCAGCTGGATCACCGCAAACCGGGAAGCCAGGGCTTCGTTCAGTTCCCGGGTACCGGAATAGCCGTAGTTCATGGTGGCGATGAACCGGCAGGCCTTGTGGGCATGGAGCAGGTCATAACCGGGAATATCCACCGTATGCCGGAAGTCCAGCAGAGAATGGAGCACAGCCATGGCTTCGTTCCGGGCCATGTTGATTTCATCGAAGACCCCGAATCCCCCTTTCACCGCGCACTGGTACACCGGTCCGGGACGGAATTCCACTTCCCCGTTTTTGAAGGTATCAGTGCCCAGCATCCCGGTGGCATCCATGTTGATGTGGAAGGACACGTTCCACATGGGACGGCCGAACACCGCTGCCAGGTTCTCCGCCAGCACGTTCTTCCCGGTGGCCTTGGGTCCGGCCAGCAGCAGATTCTGGCCGCACAGAAGGGCCGCAATGGCCTCTTCCCACACATCCTTTCCATAATAATGGAAATGGGGCACAGGGACACGGGCCGTCAGGTCTTCCGGGGTGGGAAATTCCTTCCGGTACGCCCGGATCCCCTGGATCAGTTCCGGGTTGATTTGTTCACTCTCTAAAAATTCCAGCATCATAAGGGCTCCCCTCGCTTGACATTTGCATCAGTAATTATTATAGCACAAAAGGGGGCATTGCACGTTACGTGCAATGCCCCCTGATCGTCAGCGGTCAGCTGCCGTTGACAGTTCTGCTGCTCCTGCTGCAGAACCTTATTCCGGCACTCCTCCGAACCGGTTGGCTCCGCTGTCACCTTTTTTCACCATCAGGTAAATATACGTGGCCAGGTTCAGGATGGGCACCAGGAACAGCAGGGTCCACCAGCCGCTCATGTCCATATCGTGGAACCGGCGGGCCAACAGAGACAGGCCGCACAGGAACATCACCAGATAGGTGAGCATCCACAGGCCCATGAGAGCAATGGCCCCCACCCCGCTTTCAAACAGGGTGAAGATGAACACGCAGCCCATGAGGAAAAAGGTCAGGCAGCTGGCCCCACCCAACAGGAGAGCCCCCCGGAGGGCCAGCTCCACCCGGCCCAGACGGCCGTGGAAATTCAGATACAAATCCAGGAGAGACGCCCAGTCCCGGGGAATCTGCCGGGCAAAAAAGTGCCGTTCCATCCACTGATAGGGGGAAAGTTTTTCATTTTTTATCGCAGAAGTTTCAACATGCAAATCCATACAGCCTCCTTGCCATCAGCGATTCCTATGTTTTCAGTCGAAAGATATTATATCTATTTTTGGCGAGAAAAGAAAGAGGCCAGGACACAAAAAAAACGCATTTCACGACAAAAACCTTTTCCGTCCTGAAATGCGCCTCTTTTTATTTGCTTTCTTCCGGCCCTTCCGCAATCAGGAAACCGCCTTCCTTCAGGCTGTCCCGGATGGCTTCCAGTTCATCCTGGGAATCCGCGGCCACGGTCAGGGTATGGACCCCCTGGGAAAGGGTAGCGATCAGAGGGATGTTGTATTTTCGGAAATTGTCCAGATACTGCTTCACATCCCGCCGGTTCTTCAGGTTCAGGAACGCCTGGATGGGCCCGCAGAAATCCGGCACCAGGGTAATGCTGGCAATCATGCCCCCGTTGTCCACCACAATGTTCAGTTCATCCCGGGCGCTGTCCGTATCCATGGCTTTGTATCTGCATTCAAAGTCCATGCTCAGGCTCCGGCCGTTGATCTGATACCCCCGCCGGGTGGAAACAATGGCCGTACCGGCGCTCCGCAGGAGAGCCATATCCAGAACAATCACCTGTCGGGATACGTTCAGGTCCTTGGCCAGCTGATCCCCAGTCACCGGGCCATTGCTGCTGCGCAAAATTTCCAGGATTTTCTTTCTGCGTTCTTGATTCTTCATAATACCCCTCCCGTTTAGATTCTTTCTTTCGGATTCCCTGGACCGGTTCAGTTGCATAATCCATCTGGCAGGGCGTCAATCCTAAAGCAATTCAGCTGTATTGTATCATATTTAGTTATGATTGTCTAAATAAAATTCGTTTTAAGTTGTTTTTTCCAAACTTGCTTCCATCAGGAAAATCCGGGGTATAAGTTTATTATTTGTTTATGAATATTTTATGAAAATCTTTTATTTTCATTTGGAAAAGGGAGGTGCCTGAGAGGTACTCGTTCAAAATCAATTTGCAAAAATTGATTTCCTTCGGCCGTTGACCGCTGACAAAAAAAGAGGATACTGCATGATTTCTGCAATATCCTCTGCACTTTCACTTGGTGACCCTGGAGTGATTCGAACACTCGACACACGGCTTAGAAGGCCGTTGCTCTATCCAGCTGAGCTACAGGGCCAAATAAAATGGAGCGGGTGATGGGAATCGAACCCACGTAACTAGCTTGGAAGGCTAGGGCTCTACCATTGAGCTACACCCGCATGAGAAAAATTGGTCGGAGCGACAGGATTTGAACCTACGACCCCCTGCTCCCAAGGCAGGTGCTCTACCAAACTGAGCTACGCCCCGTCGCACGTACAGGCCAACTTGGTTATAAACAAAAAAAGGTAAAAAAAATATGGTGGGCGCTAACAGGATCGAACTGCTGACATTCTGCTTGTAAGGCAGACGCTCTCCCAGCTGAGCTAAGCGCCCAAAAGAAGTGGTGACCGGAGGGGGAATCGAACCCCCGATACCGCCGTGAAAGGGCGGTGTCTTAACCGCTTGACCATCCGGCCACTTGGCTCCCCGAGTAAGACTCGAACTTACAACAACTCGATTAACAGTCGAGTGCTCTACCATTGAGCTATCGGGGAATTCTTGCGACGCTCATGCGCTGCGAGTGTTATTATATAAAAGATGGTACAAAATGTCAACAGGTTTTTTAATTTTTTTTGGAGAAAAAGAAAAAACAGTCAACGGTCAATGGTCAGCTGCCGAAGGAAGCCAAATACCAGGCACTTGGCTTCGAACAAGGGACGGGCGAACCAGGCGGCGTTTTCCAGATCCCGGCAGGGCGGCGGCTATGGTTTCCGCCACCTTCCGGTTGTTGCCGGTACGGCTGGAATACAGTACGATGGTTTTTATGGGCATCCTCCTTAGAATTTCCATTCAGCGCCGGCTCTCCAGACCCGTCCGTCGGTCCAGATGCTGTCGCTGCTGTCGAATTTTTTGTTGAACAGGTTGTCAATCCCTGCGTACAGGGACAGGCTGCCGATGTCCTTGGTCACCACGAAATTGGTAAGGCTGTAGGAATAGGACTTGTTGTCGGCGCTGGTGAGATAGTTCTGGTACCACTGGTTGTACAGGGTGGCAGTCCAGGGAGCCTTTTTGGCATCGGTCCAGGACAGTTCCACAGTGCCGGTATTCAGGGCCCGGCCGGTGAGCCGCTTGTTGGTGTTCCCATCCCGGGCATCCAGGTAGGTGTAGTTGGCCCGGGCGCTCCAGTGTTTGTCGAACTTATACCGGGTTTCCGCTTCCACCCCGTTAAAGGTGGCCTTGTCCACGTTCCGGTACTTGTACAGGAAGTTCCGGATCCCGCCGCTGAAGCTCAGGGACACTCTTTCCGAATCAATCAGGTTGGAGATCTTGTTGCGGAAGTAGGTGAGTTTCCCGGTGGCCTTGCCCTTTTCCCCTTCCAGGCTGATGTCGAAGTTGGTGGATTTTTCCGGCTGCAGATCCGGGTTCCCTTCCACGATCACCCGCATGGAGGCAATGGGGGAATGGATCATCTGGGAGTACAGTTCGAAGATGGTGGGAGCCCGGAAGGCCTTGCCGTAGTTCACTTTCAGCCGGCTGGCCTTGCTGAAGCTGTAGGTGAGCCCGGCCCGGGGGGACCATTCGCTGCCAAAGCTGTCATGATGATCGAACCGGACAGAGGGAACGAACAGCAGCTTGTCTCCCAGCTTCATTTCGTCTTCCAGATAGAAGGCATAGGAATTCTGGCTGGCAGACCCGTAGGGACTGGTCATGCCCAGATACCGTTCGATCCGGGTGCCCCCGCCCGAGTTGGCGAACCGGGTGCCCCCGGCTTTCTGGTTCTTCACTTCCATGCCGTAGGTAAGGGTGTTGTTTTTGTCCATCTTGTAGGTGTTCTTGGCTTCGTTGACCCAGGTGGAATACCGGGCATGGTTGAAATCGTCCCAGGCGGCTGTCCGGGTACGGCCCACTTTCCCCAGCCGGCTGTAGTAGGACTGGATCTCCCAGTCGTTCTTCCGGTCGAAGCCGTAGTACTTCACATGATAATCGGACCGGTTGTTGTCATAGTAGCTGGTGGTGGTGCCGGCGGTGGTGCTGCCGGACAGGCTGGTGAGCTGTTCTTTCATGAAACTGGCCCCGAAGTCCAGGCCGCTGTGGTCATTGAACCGGTAGTTCCCATTGAAGGAGAAATTCCGCCGGGGGCCGTACATGTTGGTACTGCCGTTGTTGTCCTCCTTCCGGACCTTGGTCAGGTTGAAATCGAAGTTCATGTTCAGCTTCCCCATGTCCCCGGTGGCAAAGCCTCCGTACACGGAAGATTCCAGGCTGCCGGTGCGGGTACCCGCATAGCCGCCCTGGGGCTTGTTCTTTTTGGTGATGATGTTGATCACGCCTCCGGTGGCATCACTGCCCCAGACGGCGGAACCGGATCCCCGGAGGATTTCCACCCGGTCGATCTGGTTCACGTTGATCCGGTCCAGCTCGTAGGCATTCATGGTGCTGGCGGAATCTTCTCCGGCAATCCGGCGGCCATCCACCAGGATCAGGGTTTCCGTGGTTCCCATGCCCCGGACGCTTACATTGTTCCCCACCAAGGAGGTGCCGTTCCGGGACACGTCGATGCCTGTGGCGTTCTTGATGGCGTCCCGGACGTTGTAGGCCCCTTTCTTTTTCATTTCGTCAGCCTTGATCACCTGGACCGCCATGGGGACCTGTTTTTCCTCCAGCTTGGTCCGGGTGGCGGTGACCACCGTCTCTCCCAGTTCCAGATTGTCCATCGCAGTATCAGATGCCTCTGCGGCACTGCACAGCTGGGCACCGCCCAGTACGGCTGCCAGGCTTACCGCCAGCAGGATTCTTCTTTTCAGCCACGTTTGATCCATGGTAACGCTCCTTTACACTGTATTTTGCAGGTCATTCCTTTCCGCATGTTTCAGATTCCCCCGTGAGACCGGTCCGCCCGAAAGCCGCGGCCGGTCTCCCCGGTCAGTTCAGCCGGAAGGTAAATGTTTTTGTCGCATAGCACCGGACCGGGTATCCTTCCTTGTACGCCGGTTCAAAAGCATAGCCGTAGGCCGCATCCAGGGCTGCCTGGTCCATGGGACCATAGCCGGAACTGGACACCACCGAAGCGCTTTCCACGGAGCCGTCCTTCCCCACAATCATCCGGACCCGGACGGAGCCCTGGATCCAGTGATTCCGGAGCGCATCAGGATATTCCGGCGCCGGCCCTCCCAGGAAGCTGGCGGATACATCGGACTGAACCGCTTCCGTGTCGAAGCCGGGGCCATCCGCCCCTGCCGGGCCCGGAGGTTCTCCCGGGCTGCCTGACGGATTGCCCCCATTGGAGACTCCGTCAGGACTGCCCCCTTCCAGATCCCCGGCAGCCTGGCCGCTGGAAGATGCTTCTCCGCTGCCGGTCAGAGCCGAACTGGCATTTTCTGTCGGTACAGGGGCTGCCGGGCTGTTCTGGGCAGCGGTACGTTCTTCCGGAATGGCATCCGGGGCCGTCATCCGGGGCACCGCCGGAACCTGGGGACGGGAAGCAGCAGTCATCGGCTTTTGTCCTGCTGCAGGAGCCGGAGGGTTCCCGTTCCCCAGCCGGGCCCCGGGCACTTCCCCATACCCATGATAGGGACTGCCGGAAACGATGTTTACGGTGTAGACTTTATCCTGTTCCTGCTGTTTCTGCCAGGCCTGGAACCCGACGCTTCCCAGAGCCAGGAACACCGCCAGATGGACCCCCAGGGACACCAACAGCCCCTTCCGGCTGTCACTGCTGCCCATGGTCCGCCGCCTTTTCCGCCGCCAGGCCCACCCGGAGGATCCCGGCGGCCTTGCAATCGTCCAGGAGCCCCAGGACCTTTTCATAGGGCACCTGCCCGTCCCCGTAGATTACCAGGGAAAACTGGGGGTCTTTGGCCGCAGCGGCTTTGGCCTGGGCGATGAGGGCTTCCCGGGTCACCGGTTTCGTCCCCAGGTACAGACTGCCGTCCGCCTTCACCGCCACATTGAACCGGGCCTCCGGCTGGATCCGGGTCTGGGTGGCCGCTGGCAGCTGGACCGGCACCGTTTCCACTTCACTCATGTTCATGGTGGTAACGATGAAGAACACCAGCAGCAGGAAACTCATGTCGATCATGGGACTGATCATGATCCCCAGGTCGTTTTTTTTCCGGTCCTTCAGCTTGATCATGCCCGCCTCCGTTCCGAATGGCAGCATACGCTGCAGGTTTCCTTCTTCCGCACCGCTTCCAGAAGGGTGTTGCCCATTTCCTCGATGTTCAGGGTGATGGTCTTCATCCGCCGTTCAAAATATCCATGGAACACTACGGCGATAATGGAGATGCACAGGCCAAATACCGTGGTAATCAGGGCTTCCGCCAGGCCGGAGGTAACTCCCATAGGGTTGGTCATCCGCTGGGTCAGGTGGGTGAAGGCTCCCATCATCCCGGTAACAGTACCCAAAAGTCCCAGCACCGGAGCCAGGGTCACGATAATGTTCAGATAGGGCAGGTTCTTCTCGAATTTGTCCAGGGCCCGTTCCGCCCGGTAGCTGATGAAGTTTTCCAGGTACCCGTAATTGTCATGCCGCTCCATGACAATGGTGGCCAGCTTGGCGATTTCTCCCTGGGTGTGGTCCGCCAGTTCCTTGGCCTGGTACCAGTCATTGTTTTCCACATAGGTGCAGAAGGCCTTGGTGAATTCCCGGCCGCTGTCTGCCCTCCGGAAGAACAGCATCCGTTCCACCCCGATGGCCAGGGCGGCAATGGAACAGAAAAGCAGGGGCCACATGACCCAGCCCCCTTTGATGAAATAATCCACGCCTGCAGTCAGTATGTTCATGTTTCCTCTCTCTTTCCAGTCGCATTGTCTCCGGCTTCTTTCTTCCATAAGGCATAATACAGGCCCCGGCGAGCCAGCAGTTCTTCCGGAGGGCCCTCCGCGTATTTCTTCCCGTTCTGGATCACCACCACCCGGTCGCTGACTTCCAGAGCCTGGCCCAGGTCATGGAGAACCATGACGATGCCCATACCATTTTCCCGGTTCAGCTTCTTGACCAGCTGCATCACTTCCACCTGGTAGGAAATGTTCAGAAAAGCAGTTGGTTCGTCCAGGAACAGAAGATCCGGCTGCTGGGCCAGCACCGTGGCGATCCACACCCGCTGGGCTTCGCCTCCGGAACAGTCGCAGAAATGTTGCAGGGTTTTCACATAAAAAGCAGGCTGACTCCCTGCTTTTATTGATCCATCCGTACCTTGACTACGATTTTTTTAACCTTTTCCGCCTTCCCGTCAAAATGGCAGTTGGGCCGATGGACTTCCCAGGGGTAGAAAATGGCGAAATCCCGTTTTTCCAGCTTCACCACGTTTTCCTTTTTCACCTGACCGTAGAACACCACGTCATTGGCTTCCCGCCGGTCTTCGGTGATCTCTCCGGCGTTTTCCACGTCGGTGTAGCCGATGGCTTCCCGTCCGACACCCAGGATCTGGATGTCGATGTACTGAAAGTGTTTTTCCGGCCGCCGGTCCCGGGCCGGTTCCGTTTCATACTCGTTGACGCTGGCAAAGATGTCTTCTCCGGCCAGCAGTTTCTTTCCCACCGGCAGCTCCGTTACATCCCGTTCCGCCAGCAGTTCCAGGGCCTTTTTCACCGGCCCGGTAAGCTGGCCTGCCAGCCGGTCCAGATGGTCCAGATTTCCTGTAATCATGCGTTCTCCTCCTTAGGCAGGAGCCCCAGCAGCTTGGTGTAGACCCGCAGGGCGTTCCTGTAGAAAAATTCTTCGTGGTGGGCTTCCGGCACCACCAGCTTCATGTTGTCGATGTAACTGTGGATGTTGATCAGCGGCCAGTCGGTGCCGTAGATCACCTTGTCGTACCGGTCCACATAGTCCAGCCACATCCGGATATAGCGGAAATAATCCCGGTGCTTTTCGTAGAAGATGGCCCCGTCGAACTTCCCTTCCAGGAGCCCGGACAGGTCCACATACACATTGGGATTCTTGGCCACCACTTCCATGGCATCCAAGATCCAGGGATTGCCGCAGTGGGCGATCACGAACTTCACCCGGGGGAACTGGCCCGCCACTTCGTCGATGGTGAGGGGATGGGCATATTTCAGAAGCCCGTGGCCCCCGGCGGTATCTCCCGTATGGAACACCACCGGCACCTGATAGGCTTCCGCCAGTTCATACAGGGGAAAATGCCTTGGATCATAGGCGTACACCTGGTTGTAGCCGGTGTAGATCTTGATTCCCACACAGTGGGGGTTCCGGACCACCGGTTCGAATTCCTGGGCAGTCTTTTCGCAGTTCTCTTTGGTAAGGGCGTTGCTTTCCAGCCCGGCACAGAAGGCGATTTCCGCCGGCTGGTTGTAAGGATCCAGGGTGCAGGGGCCCGCCAGATCCGGCACCCGGGGCACCACCCCTCCGAACCGGCTGGGCCCCAGAGGTGCGTTGCCCATGGCCACCGACAGCACCACGTTGTTCTCCCGGCAGGCCTTCAAATAGTTCTCCACTGTATTTTCATGGCCGGCGGCTTTGGCCACCTGGTCGAAGCCTTCATACCGGAAAAAATGCATATGGCCGTCAATGATTTTCATTCAAATTCCCCTCTTCCCGCAAAAATATCCACAATGGTTCCTGCCTGTTGGCTTCCGGCAGGACGTTCTGTACTTCTTTTTTCTGTTCTTCCCACAGGGTCAGCAGGCTCTGGAGTACTCCCTGCTCGAAGCGCACCCGGGTACTGCCTGCCGTCACCCTGTGGACTCCGCCAGTCCCCAGACCCAGCACTTCCTGGCCCAGCTGGATGGACCATTTGTCGCTCTGGCCCACCCGGTGCCGTTCCACCTGGGCCACCACCAGGATGTCCGCCCCGGCCTGCCGGGCTTTCTGCCGGATCTCTTCCTGGGACCAAAGGTCCTCGCTGCCGGCGGTGTGCCGGTACTCCAGCACCACATACCGGGGCAGCAGGCTCCGGTATTCATCCAGCAGGAACTGGCCCAGATCCGGGGAATACCGGGTATCCGCCCCGTTGTCCCGGCTCAGGATCACCAGGGCCGTCAAGGGACCGGTACCCTCCCGCTGCTCCCGGGGTGCCGGGGGCCAGATTCCCGCTTCCACTGCTTTCTGCCGTTCCTGATAATAATCCCGTACCGCCAGGTCCAGATAATAGGAAATGGGATGCTGGTAGTCCGTGTATTTTCCCGACAGGGCATATTCTTTCTTTTCTCCGAGCTGCTGATACCCGGACCGGGTCACGGTCTGGAGCGCCCCGGGCACTGGGTCCAGAGAGGTCACCGCCCGGAGCAGGCTGATCTTCGTTCCGTATTCCCGGGCAAAAGCCCGGTTTCCCACCGCCGGGGCCCCGAAGGTGATCACCGGGATCTGGGCCCGGGATACCCCCTGGGCCGCCAGTTCTTCTCCCACCAGGGTGGCCCCGGCTCCGCCCAGGCTGTGGCCGGTGAGCAGCAGCCGTTCCCTGGGATGGGTTTTCAGGTAGTCCCCCAGATTTTCCGTCTTCCCGTCCCCATCCACATCCAGAGGCTGGGAAAGAGCCGTCCGGGCGTACTGGAGGAAGCCTTTGTGGACTGCCGGGCTGGCCGTTTCTCCGGCAGCCGGTTTCCCGGAAGGATAGTCCACCGTCTCCATCTGGAGATTCAGCTTCCAGTCCCCTTTGGAGGCACTGCCCCGGAAGGCCAGCACATTCCAGATTTTCCCCCGGATGGGATCCGGTTTCCGGGCCAGGGTGAAGTTCACTTCCGTTTTCCCGTCCTTCAGGGTATAGGGAGTGAGCTTCCAGCCGTAATCTTCCAGATACCGGACTTCTTCACTGTTTTCCGGGTGATAGCTGCCGGCGCACACGGCCGCCGCCATGGCCGTCATGGCCGCCTGCTTCACCGGACGGTCCGGCGCCGGCTGAGAGGCTGCCCAGGCCGCCCGAGGCAGCACCAGCAGGGCAGCGGCTGCCAGAAAGCGGACCAGCCATCCCCCTTGATTTCTTTTCAGGACCATCTCAGGCCCGGGGATTCCGGGTGTTCAGGTCCCGGAGGTCCGGCTGGCTCAGACGGATGTACACCGGACCATCCAAGAGAGTTCCCAGTTCGTCCGTCTGGAACAGGATGGAAATGCTCCCGTCCTGGTTCAGGAAGAAATCTTCCGGCACCCGGGTCACCTGTTTAATGGGATGGATCTTCACATCGCTGCTGTTGTAGCACTGGTTGGCCAGGTATCCGTTCAGGTCGGCCACCGTCACCCGGACAAAGGCGGACAGA
>NZ_FR902048.1:57858-59971 GCF_000437815.1 Acidaminococcus sp. CAG:542 | reverse complement strand
TTGTTGTCGCTGCCCTGGGTCCGCAGATCGCTGAGCACCAGGGAAACCAGCTGGTTGTCCTCGTATTTGGTTTCATACCAGGTCCGGCCGGAGGTGAACTTCCGGTCCACGAACCCGGCCCGGAAATCATCCATAAAGGTCTTGATGTCCTTGTTGATCATGGTATCCGCTTTTTTGTTTTTGGTATGGACCACCGGCCAGGTCATTTCCAGGTTCCCCACCTGGGCCTGCTGGCTTTCCACCTCGGCAAAAGCCGGGACGGACAGGCTGAAGCAAAGGGCCAGAGCCGCCAAAACCGCTTTTTTAAACATGGTTCCACGCTCCTTTTTTCCTTAATATTTCTAGTATAACATAAAAAGATGCGGTTGGATAAACAACCGCATCTGGTCGGAAGAGGGAATTGCAAGACAGATAAAAAAAGAGCTGTTCTCTGTAAAATACAGGTAACAGCTCTTTTTTTCTTATTTTGATGATTATTGAATCTTTTCAATGGAAATTACAGTTACATTTTCTTCTGCAATGCGGAACTTTACATTCCATGCTCCGAAGGCCATACCGTAGATCCGGTCCGGATCTTTCTGGTAATGGGGCCGGGGGTCCTGGGACAGGATCCCCAAAAGGGCCCCCCGCTGGTCTTCCGGCAGTTTGTCCAAAAGGTCCGGAGAACACCGGACCTCCAGGGTGCTGTCCGCCCCCTGGGCGAAGCCGCTCCGTGCGTCGGGACGGGCATCGGCGTAGGGCACATAGGGCTTGATGTCATAAATGGGGGTACCGTCCATCAGGTCCGCCCCCTTCACCCACAGTTCCGGGCCATGGGGGCCCTCCCAGATGATTTTGTCCAGTTCCACCAGGGACAGGCCCAGGGGATTGGGACGGAAGGGGGACCGGGTGGCGAAGACACCCAGACGGGTATTGCCTCCCAGCCGGGGCGGCCGCACGGTAGGCGACCAGGTGTGGTTCTGGGAAAAGCCCCAGATCAGCCACAGGTGGGAGAACCCTTCCAGGCCCCGGAGGGCTTCCCGTTCCCGGAACCCTTCCGCCATTTCCACCCGTCCTGTCAGATCCGGCACCAGGCCGCTCTGCCGGGGCAGGCCGAATTTTTCCGGCAGCAGGCCCCGGTACCAGGCCACCGGCCGGAGGGTCAGGGGGCCCTGTTCCTGAGTTTGCAATTCCGTCATTTCACCACCGTGTTCACATTCAGGTCCTTGTCCACGTAGAACCGGGTGCCCTTTACGGTAAGATCAGCGGCCAGCCCCTTGGTGGTCACCTGGTACATCCACATGCCCGGTGCCACCTGGAAGGAGCCTTCCAGGGCGTCTCCATTGACCCCGTCTCCGGCAGCAGCCACCGCTTCACCACCAAAAGTCCATCCTTTGGTAATGAAAGAATTGAAGGCGTCTTCATTGCCGAACACAAAGATGATGTTGGACTGCCGGACCCCCAGGCCCAGGCCCACTTTCATCTCGCCCATTTTCATGAACACTTCCCGGCCGCTGTGCTGGTTGATGGCCCGTCCCCGGCCGTGGCCCCCACCTAAAAGTCCCACGCTGTAGCTGGTGTCCACAAACACTGCATAGCCGAAAGCGTTCTGGATGGCCTTCCGGGACTGGGGTTTCCGTTTGTACAGATCCAGCAGGGCCTTGTAGGTCTTGGTCCGCAGTTCCGCCCGTTCCCGGTCTTCTTTGGTCAGAGGAGCCGTCTGGGCCGTTTTATCACCGGCCGGCTGGGCCGCAGCCCCCGCAGCAAAGCAGGGAGCCGTCAAAGCCAGAGCCGCCAGCAGAGACGCCGTGATTTTTTTCGTTTGTTTCATGATCAGACCCTCTTCACTCTTTACTCTTCACTCTTATTTCTCCGGCTTCAGATACCCGCCGCCCTGGAGTTCGTAGGTCTTGCCGCCCAGCCAGGCGTTGGCGGCACTGCTGCTGTTGTAGTACAGGGTGTGGCCGTTGCCCTTCAGGTTGGTCAGGGCCGTAGTTCCGTCGGTGAACCCGTCCACATGGCTGTCAGCGGTCAGGGACCAGCTGGAGGAGGCGTCCAGGTTCACGTCCACCTTCTTGCCGGTGTTATCCGTATTAATGGCTCCGGACCAGTGGCTGCCGTTCTGGAGGTCCAT
>NZ_FR902048.1:47012-57835 GCF_000437815.1 Acidaminococcus sp. CAG:542 | reverse complement strand
GGCTGCCGTTCTGGAGGTCCATCAGGATGGTGCTGCTGGCGTCCACGGACACATTGCCGTAAAGCCCCTGGTTGTTGGCCATGAAGGTCAGGTCACCGCCGTTGGTCCCGGCGTCCCCGAACTGGTTGGCTTCCACCCGGATCAGGGTGCCCCCCAGATACTGCATGGTGGTCATTTCCGAATAGATCCGGGCTGCGGTATTGGTCACGTAGAACAGGGGGCCTTCCTTCAGGCTCCGGAGAGCGGACCCTTTGGCGGCGAACCGGCCCAGGGCCTTGCCGTCAGTGCCGTTGTCCCGGGTCTTGTTCTGATACAGCATCACCCCGTGGCTGCCGTTGCCGGACAGATCCACATATTCCAGATGGATGGAGTTGTTCCCTTCCACCACGGCGATTTCACTGGCTCCGGCGGTGCCCTTTACTTCGCTGACCTTGATGGTTCCCTTGGAATACACCAGGGGAGAGCCTTCTCCGGAAGTGTTGATGGTGCTCTTGCTCACTGTCACGCTGGCTCCGGAAGGTTCCGTTGCCAGGGCCGCAGACCGGATACCGGTGGTACCGATGTTGATGTTGTCCGCCGTAATGGCACC
Organism: Acidaminococcus sp. CAG:542; assembly: GCF_000437815.1. Lineage (NCBI taxonomy): Bacteria > Bacillati > Bacillota > Negativicutes > Acidaminococcales > Acidaminococcaceae > Acidaminococcus > Acidaminococcus sp. CAG:542. Next base: position 57,246 of record NZ_FR902048.1, on the reverse strand, counting down.
CCCTTCGGTGGCATCCAGGCCCCGGGAAGAAGCCCCGGTGGTGCGGATGTTGGAATCGTGGAGCTTCACGCTGCCTTTGGACCCAGTGGCGAACACGGCGTTGGCCCCGTCCGCTTCCGTCCGGATGGTGCACCCGTCCATGGCAAGGGCTCCGTCTGCAGCCAGCACGGCTGCATTCTGGCCGTGGAACTTGCTGCCCAGCACGTCAGTGGTGGCGCCGCTTTTGGTAATGGCCCCATGGGACAGTGTCACGTCCGCCCCGTTCTTCACCAGAAGGGCACTTTCGTCCGCCACCAGAGCCGCATAGCTGTCAGCCAGAGCGGTCTTTTCGCCGCTGACCACCTTGGCAGCACTGTAATTGTCCGCCGGCAGGGGTTCTGCCGCCGTGGTTTCTGCAGCTGCCGTTTCCGCCGGGGCAGTCTTTTCAGTCGTTTTTTCCGCCTTGGCAGCGGCTTTTTCGGCCTTGGCCGGTTTCGCCGTTTCCGTCTGGGCAGAAGTGGCGGCAGCAGCCGCCGTGGTCTTATGGGCCGCCCAGGCGCAAGGGGTGGACAGCAAAGAGGCCAGGATGGCCAATGTTAAAATCTTGGAATTTTTCATGGGAATCCCTACTTTCCTGTATATACTTCTACATAATATAGTATACCGCAAAAGGGTGCCACCGTAAACGATGGCACCCTTTTGTCACGAATGAGGGTATGAGAACGCCAGACTCTCCTTCACCTTCTTGTAATCCACCTTCCCCACTCCCGTAAGGGGCAGCTGGTCCAGCTGTTCCCACCGGCCGGGGATTTCTCCCGGGAGCAGGGTTTTCCGGAGGGCTTTTCGTACCTGGGGCAGGGTGATCCCCGGTTCCAGCACCACACCAGCGCCCAGGTCTTCTCCCCGCTTTTCGTCCCGGACGGGCACCACACAGGCATCCCGTACCCCGGGCACCTGCAGCAGGGCCTGTTCCACCCGGCTGCAGCTGATGGTAAGGCCTCCCTTGTTGATTACCTGACCCCGGCGGCCCAGGAAGATCAAATATCCGTCCTTATCGAAATATCCCATATCCTTCAGGGTACAGGGCCGGGACAGACCAGCCACATGGTAAGGCGTATCGATCCAGATCATCCCCTCCCGGAGCTCCACCTTCACCCCGGGGCAGGGCTTTCCCACGCTCTGGGGATGGGCCAGCAGCTCCTCATAGGTGAGCCAGGTGATGTAGTCCAGTTCGCTGGCCCCGTAATACAGCAGGACCTGGCTGGAAGGAAAATGCGCTTTCAGGGTCCGGGCTGTTTCCCCATCCAGCAGCTGGGACCCTGCCAGCACCGTCTTCATGGCCGGATAGGACCGCTCCAGCACCTGGAGCAACAGTTTCAGCTTCACCGGCACCAGGTACAGCAGTGTCACCGGGTACCGGTCCAGCAGGTCCTTCCATCGGATGCTCCGAAGGTTGGTGGCCAGCACCAGGGTGGCACCGGCATGGAGCAGCTGGGCCCACACATTCAGGTTCCCGGTAAAGCTCATGCTCCCTTCACAGAAACCCACCGTGTCCCGGTCCACCTGGAACTTCCGGTCCTGTTCCGGAAAGAAATCCCCCCAGCTGCCATAGGTCCGGAACATCAGCTTGGGCAGCCCGGTGGAGCCGCTGCTCAGGACCCCCATGCACAGTTCCCTGGCCGGCACTGGAGCCTCCGGGCACCCGGGCCGCAGGATTCCGTCGTCGATCCACCCGATCTGCCGGACCCGAGCCAGTTCGTCCGCCGCCTCTTTTGACAGGTCCGGATGGCCCAACACCGGCACCCAGCCTGCCAGTTCCGCGCCCAAAAAGGCTTCCAGCTGAGCCGCCGGTCTGGGCCGGATGATCAGAACAGTTTGCCGGGGAATCCCCAGCTGCTTCAGGCTGTCCCTGTACACCCGGGCCTTCCGGGCCATTTCCCCATAGGAAAAGACCTGTTTCTCTTCCACCAGGCAGGCCTTTTCCGGCTGGACCCGGGCCCATTGTTCCAGTATCGTTCCATAATCCATGGCTGATTCTTCTTTCTGCTACAAAGTTTCCAGGAGTACCCCGGCTCCTGTGCCTCCGGCTCCGGCAATGGCGCACAGGGCCTTTTTTCCCTCCTGCCCCTCCAGAGCCGCCAGGGCATGGAGCACCAGCACAGCACCGCTGCATCCATAAGGATGGCCATAGGCCAGGGCACCCCCCAGAGGCAGGTACCGATCGGTACAGGTGGGATACTGCCGGGCAAACAGGGCGGAGATCACCCCGAAGGCTTCATTGTATTCAAAATCGTCGATGGCTTCCACCGGGAGCCCGGTTTCTTCCAAGATCTTTTCTCCCACGGTCAGGGCGCCCAGAGGGCTGAACCGGGGATCCACGCCCGCTTCCGTACCGTGGAGGATCCGGGCCAGAGGCCGCACCGGTTTCCCGGCCCGGCGCCAGGCAGCCAGCTGCCGACCGGAAGCCAGCACCAGGAAGGCTGCCCCGTCCTGGGTCAGGCAGGCATTGGCCGCAGTCAGAGTGGGGGTACAGTCTCCCGCCAGGTTCCGTTCTTCCGGGGTCAGCAGGGCCGCCGTTTCCTCCCGGGTGAACAGGGTGGGCATCCGCCGGGCCAGTTTCCCGTTCATCCGGGGCCGGATGCTTTCATCTCTTGTACTGCCGAACAGGGACACCACCCAGGGTCCCAGCCGGCCTTCTTCCGCCGCCTGGGCCGCCCTCCGGTGGCTGCGCACGGCCCAGCTGTCCAGTTCCTCCCGGGGCACCCCATACACCTGGGCCGTCCGTTCCGCTCCTTCCAGCATGGCCCGGGGGCTATGGGTATCCGGAGAGAACTGGGCGGTCATGTAGCCTTCCGGGGTGTACCGGCTGTCCCAGGGCTGGTACACCCGCCGGGGCTGCATGGAGGAAGATTCCACCCCCCCGCACAGGACCACATCCAGCTGGCCGCTGGCAATCTTCCCCCAGGCCAGGGACAGGGCCCCCAGAGCGGAAGCGCACTGCATGTCCAGGGTAAGGGCCGGCGTTTCCACAGGGAATCCGGCAGTGAGGGCCATAAGCCGGGTCAGGTTCCCCCCGCTGCCTACAGCATTGCCGCCTAAAATAAGCTGGGCCTCCCGGGCTGCCGGGCAGCGGATACAAAGCTGCCGGAGAAGAGCAGCGCCAAGTTTCTCCGGCGGTACATTTTTAAAGATTCCATTTTGGAGGCCCAGATGGCTCCGAAGGCCTCCCACCAGGAACACGTCCTGGACCGTTCTCTCAGAATCCATAGCGCTGGAGCCGGTTGGCCAGGAAGGCAGCCAGGACCACTTTCAGGGTATCCCCGATCAGGAAGGGGAACACAGCCATCACCAGGGTCTTCCAAACCCCCACTTTAGCCACCAGGTACATGCTCAGGCAGCCCCCCACATAAATGATGGGCATGCCCACACAGATGCCGACGGCCACCAGCTTCTTAAAGGACCGGGTGTTCCCCCGGACGGCACTCATGGCCACAGCCGCCGCCAGAAAGCCCAGGTTGAAGCCCCCGGTGGGCCCGACCAGCTTCATCATTCCGGAGGTACCTCCCACGAACACCGGAACCCCCACGGCTCCCAGCAGCAGATAGATTCCCAGGATGATCGCTGCCTGTTTCGGCTTCATGATGAAGGCCACCAGGTTCACCATAATGGTCAGTGCTGTTACCATGGCCGGAGTAAAAGGCAGCGGAAAAGAAATGTACGCCGAGACCGCCAACAGCGCGACACAGACGGCGCTGCCGGTCATGAACCGGATCTGTTCCCGGCTCCCGGTTGCGGCCACAGACGGATGCAAATTCTTTCTCATTTCGCTCATTGATAGGTTCCTCCCTGCAGTAAATCATTTCTCCCCCGTGGACGGGGGCTTTGAACAACATATGGATGGTTTCCGGTTCTCCCAGGTGCCGGAACAGGCTCTGCCACAGGAGCAGTCCCTGGACCACCGGCCGGCCATCCAGATGGATGGGATTGGTATCCCCGGTGCGCCGGGAAAACTCCCTCACTTCTTCCGGGGAAAAGGCCCGCCAGGGCCCGTACCCTTCCGGAGGTCCGGGGTCCCGTTTCAGTAAACCTATTTTTTCTGTAAGGTTTACCTTTGAGCCGGCAAAAAGCAGTTCTACCTGGAGGGTCCCCACCTGGATTTCTCCCTCCCAGGCTTCCGCCTGGAGCAGCTGGCTCCGTTTCCGGTCCTTCAGGCACACGCACCGGAACCGGCAGTCCGGCCCGGCTTTCCGGACCCTGGCATAATGGATCCGGGCAATGAAGCTGTGGTCATAGCGGCTGCCCTGGAACTGGCCCAGGGCTCTGATGTATCCTTCAGTGTATTCTTCCATAATGGTTTTAGTGTAGCGGATTTGGACTGATTGTTCAACCCCTGATTGTTTCAGGTTAACGCAACTGATGGTTTCCAGAATCCCATGCATCCACAATAGACATCTTGCAAAAAAGCTGACTTTTTCTTGTGTTTTGACAATGAAAGTTCTATAATTTGTTCATATCTTCATTCATACTCAGTTAGGGGGACTTTTTATGACAACCGCAAACCGGTCGGGCCGTTCCGCCCTGGCCAACTATCGGGATCCCATTATCCTGATCACCTTCTGCATCCTGGGGGCCATCCTGGGCCTGGTACTGGGAGACAAGGCTTCCTTCCTGAAGCCCATTGGACAGATTTTCCTGAACCTGCTGTTCTGTCTCATCGTACCGCTGATTTTTTTCTCCATTGCCGGCTCCATTGCCGCTACCAAAGATACTGGTAAGGTGGGGAAAATGATCGGCTATACCCTGATCATTTTCGTTCTCACGGCCACCATTTCCGGTGGCCTGATCCTGCTGGTGACCCATTTCACCGGAGTGCCCACCTCCTTTACAGCTCCTGCGGCGGCAGCAACCCAGGCAGCGGCCAAACCGGTGACCATTGCGGACCAGATCGTCAACACCCTTACGGTGGGAGATCTGCCGCTCCTTATTTCCCGGTTCCATGTGCTGCCCCTCATCATCCTGACCATTTTCTTCGGCATCTGCGTTTCCCTGATCGGGGAACCTGCCAAACCGGTGGTGGACTGGATGAACGCCATGAGCCTGGTGTGCTATAAAATGGTGGCCATTCTCATGAAGGCGGCTCCCATCGGCCTGGGCGCCTATTTTGCGGATCTCACCGGCACCTACGGCATCGACCTGCTGAAGACCTACGGCAGTGCCATGGTGGTGTTCTACACCGTGGTCTTTGTATACTTCTTCGTATTCTTGGGATTCTATGCCTGGCTGGCCGCCGGCACCTGGGGCGTGAAGAACTATTTCCGGGTGATCCTGGCTCCGGCCCTGACGGCTCTGGGCACCCGTTCTTCCGCCGCCACCATCCCGCTCCAGATGGAAGCCTGTGACAAACTGGGGGTACCCCGGGACATTTCTTCCGTGGTGGTCTCCATGGGAGCCACCTGCCATATGGACGGTGCCTGCATCGCCGTGGTCTATTCGGAAGTACTGGCCACCACTCTGTTCGGCCATCCTCTGGCGGGCTTTGACTTCATCCTGGCCCTGTTCCTGGGGGTTGCCGCTTCCGTGGCCACTTCTTCCGTACCGGGAGGCGGAGCTGCCGGTGAAACCATGATCGTTTCCGTATTCCACCTGCCGGAAAGCGCCTTCCCCATCCTGCTGATGGTCATTGAACTGTTCGACCCCGGGTGCACCCTGCTGAACTCCTGCGGGGATACGGTGGTATCCATGCTGATTACCCGGATCTTCCACGGAAAAGACTGGTACAAAAAGAATCTCAACGGAGACGCTGCTGGAAAGGAAGCTTTGACTTATGAAAATTGATGCCCGTTATGTGCTGGAAGAGCCCGATTACCAGGATGCTCCCCTGCCGGATTCCCTGGAACTGGACCTGCCCATTGACGGGGACCGGGTGCTGGGGGAAATCTACCTGCCCTCGGGGATCTATGAGGCACCCCACCCGGCGGTGGTCCTGTGCCACGGTATCCCGGGCACCAACAACAATGACGACCTGGCCCAGTGCCTGCGCCGGATGGGCTGCGTGGTGATCCGCCCCTACCACCGGGGAGCCTGGGGCAGCGAAGGTACCTATTCCTTCTCCCACTGCATCGAAGACGCAGTGGCCCTGGCCCGGTGGGCCCGGGAAGAGGTAGCCAAAGCCTACGCCATCGATCCGGCCAACATCTTCCTGGTGGGCCATTCCAATGGGGGGAACACGGTGCTGAACGCTTCCCGGGTCCTGCCCTTTCTCCGGGGCACCGTGGCCTTCTGTCCCTACGACCACCAGGCGGGGCTGGAACACGTGCCCCACAGCCAGCTGAAGGAGCTGTTTGCCCAGGCGGCCGCCGTGCTCCATGTGGGGCGGTTTGAGGATTTGTGGCAGGACAGCGTCCAGCACGCCCGGCAATGGAGCTTCGTCCAGAACGCCCACCGGTTCCAGGACCGGAACCTGCTGCTGATCGGAGGCAGCCGGGATACAGTGGCCCCTCCGGAATGGATGGTGGAGCCCCTGTGGAAAGAGCTGGAAGCCCTTCCGGGTACCGGCCATCACAAAAAAGTGATCCTCCCCAGCAACCACGCACTGGACACCGCCCGGCTGGAACTGGCCCGGGTGATCGGGAAGTGGATCGAGGAGACCATTAACCGCTGACAGAGAAAAAGAGACTGATGCTCAGGCACCAGTCTCTTTTTTCTCTATCCACTTTTTCAACACAACCGCATTGTTATGCTCCTGGTCTTTGGCTCCGTACAGCAAGGTTACGTTGCCCTGGGCCAGGGCTTTTTTTATTTTTTCCACAAAGGGTCCCGCTTCCAGATTGGCTTCCAGCTCCTGTTGGTAGCCGGCGGCGAATTCCGGGAACTTTTCCGGATCGTGGCCGAAGGACCGACGCAGTCCGTTGGTGGGAGCAATCTCCTTGTCCCAACCGGTAAGGGCTGCGTTTTCCTTTTTAATGCCCCGGGGCCACAGCCGGTCCACCAGGAACCGGCTGCCGTCCGTCTCAGCGGGGTCTTCGTAAATCCGTTTTACTTGCAGCTTTCCCATGGAAAAGCCTTCTTTCTTGTCAGCGGGCCTGCCGTTTTTCCCTCTCAGCCACCTGCTCACAGGCGGTCAGGGGATATTCCTCCGAATTGTGGTGGAATTCGATGCAGGGCTCACAGTCCTTGTACCGGGGGCAGTGGGTATGGCTGCAGGGGCAGGTATCCGGATCGTACAGTTTGATCATGGCTGATCAGGCTCCGAAGAACAGTTTCATGTCGTCTTCCACGTTGGTGATCCCGGCAATGCCGAAGTTCTTCACCAGCACATTGGCCACGTTGGGGGACAGGAAGGCAGGCAGGGTGGGTCCCAGATGGATGTTCTTCACACCCAGGTACAGCAGGGCCAGCAGGACGATGACGGCTTTCTGTTCGTACCAGGCAATGTTGAAGATCAGGGGCAGTTCGTTGACATCTTTCAGGCCGAAGACTTCCTTCAGTTTCAGGGCGATCAGAGCCAGGGAGTAGGAGTCGTTGCACTGACCGGCATCCAGCACCCGGGGAATCCCGCCGATGTCACCCAGATTCAGTTTGTTGTATTTGTATTTGGCGCAGCCGGCGGTGAGGATCACCGTATCTTTCGGCAGAGCCTTGGCAAATTCCGTATAGTATTCACGGCTCTTCATCCGGCCGTCGCAGCCAGCCATGACCACGAACTTCTTGATGGCGCCGGATTTCACAGCATCCACCACTTTATCAGCCAGGGCAAAGACCTGTTCATGGGCGAAGCCGCCTACGATGCTGCCGGTTTCGATTTCAGTGGGAGCCGGGCAGGTCTTGGCCTGGGCGATCAGTTCGCTGAAATCCTTGTGGCCGTTTTCGTCAGCGTCAATGTGACGGCAGCCGGGGAAGCCGGTGGCACCGGTGGTCCACAGACGGCCCTTGTAGCTGTCTTTGGGAGGAACGATGCAGTTGGTGGTCATCAGGATGGGCCCGTTGAAGCTTTCGAATTCTTCCTTCTGTTTCCACCAGGCGTTGCCGTAGTTGCCGGCGAAGTTCTTGTATTTCTTGAAGAACGGATAGTAGTGGGCAGGGAGCATTTCAGAATGGGTGTATACATCCACGCCGGTGCCTTCGGTCTGATCCAGAAGCATTTCCAGGTCTTTCAGGTCATGGCCGGAGATCAGGATGCCCGGGTTCTTCCGGACGCCGATGTCTACAGTAGTGATTTCAGGGTTGCCGTAAGCGGTGGTGTTGGCTTTGTCCAGGAGAGCCATGCCCTGTACGCCGTATTTCCCGGTTTCCAGAGTCAGAGCCACCAGGTCATCCACGCTCTTGCTGTCGTCCAGAGTGGCAGCCAGGGCCCGCTGGATGAAAGCATCCACTTCTTCGTCGTCCTGAGCCAGCACGTTGGCATGCTTGCTGTAGGCAGACAGGCCTTTCAGGCCATAGGTGATCAGTTCCCGCAGGGACCGGATGTCTTCGTTTTCGGTGGCCAGGACGCCTACGGTTTTGGCTTTGGCGTCGAATTCGCTTTCGTCCCCGTTCCACAGAGCTGCAGCAGGCAGGCTGGAAGTGTCATCCAGCTGGGTCAGCAGATCAGCTTTCACAGCCAGGGTTTCTTTGATCCGGGCAATAATGGATTCCCGGTCGAAGTTGGCGTTGGTGATGGTGGTGAACAGGTTCACGGTCACCAGATGGTTCACGTTCCGGCTGACGGATTTGCCGGCGGCACGCAGGGCGGTAGTCACAGCGGACAGACCCTTGGTGGCGTAGATCAGCAGATCCTGCATGGCAGCCACTTCCGGCTTCTTGCCGCAGACCCCGACAACGGTGCAGCCTTTGCAGCCGGCAGTTTCCTGACACTGATAACAGAACATCTTGTTTTCCATAGGTATACTCCCCTTTTCTTATAAAAACTTCAACAGATTGTTTTCTCACTCGATGGCTTTATTATAGTCCGGAGCAGGAAAAGAATCCGTTGTTTAAACAACGCATAGAAAATTTTATGATTTTCTCTACCCCAGTGCCACATCCAGGGTCATCATCACTGTGAACCCCAGGGCGAAGGTGAGGACTCCAATATTGGAATGTTCTCCTTCGGACATTTCCGGAATCATTTCCTCCACCACCACATAGAGCATGGCCCCGGCGGCGAAACTGAGGAAATAGGGCAGCAGGTGGCCGATGACCCCGGAGGCCAGGATGGTCCCCACCGCCGCAACGGGCTCCACGATGCCGGACAGTACCCCGCCCAAAAACGCCCGGTGCCGGTTCATCCCTGCCGCCTTGAGAGGCAGAGAAATGATAGCCCCTTCCGGGAAATTCTGGATGGCGATCCCCAGGGACAGGGCAATGGCGCTGCCCAGGGAAATGGATCCGGGATCAGTGAGGAACCCTGCGTAGATCATCCCCACCGCCATCCCTTCCGGGATGTTGTGGAGGGTCACCGCCAGCAGCATCATGGTGGTCCGGGCCAGATGGCTCCGGGGCCCTTCCGGTTCATCGGTGTTCATGTGGAGATGGGGGATCACCACATCCAGCAGCAGCAGGAACAGGATTCCCGCCCAGAAGCCCACCACCGCCGGTACAAAGGCGAAATTCCCCAGCCCGGCACTTTCCTCCAGGGCCGGGATCAAAAGGCTCCAGATGGATGCTGCCACCATGACACCGGCGGCAAAGCCGGTGAGCCCCCGCTGGACATTCCGGTGGAGCTGTTCCTTCATAAAATACACGCAGCCGGCCCCCAGACTGGTTCCGGCAAAAGGGATCAGGATCCCTTTCCAAACTTCAGGACTGATCATCATTCACCTCCTTCAAATCAAATCTTTCCCCTCCATGGTCATGGCCAGGTTGCTGAGGGCGTACTGGATTTCTTTTTCCGGATGGACCGCCAGGGCGATATCCGTAGTTTCCACCTTCCGGAGCTTTTTCTTCATGTACTTCCCCGTATCCTTCCGATAAATGTACATATCCGCCCCGGACACCACCCGGAGCAGGGTATCCGGTCCGTCATCGTCCCAGCCTCCCAGGAACATGGGCTGGATGTAGAATTCGTCCATGGCCCGGACCACCAGGAGGGACACCACGGTGGCTCCCGTTTTGTCGGCAATCTTATCCAGGACTTCCTTTTCAATAGGGTACCCGTCTCCTCCGAACTGGAGCAGCACCTCATTGGCCTCTTCCGCCGCCTGGGCATCAGGGAGGAAGACGAACTTCGCCCGGGGATAGGCCTGGCGAACCTGGCGCTTCCACACTTCCTTCATGG
>NZ_FR902048.1:46139-46903 GCF_000437815.1 Acidaminococcus sp. CAG:542 | reverse complement strand
CCGCCTCTGCCGGCACCATCAGGAACAGTCCCGTAAGGACGAAACAAAGGGTCAGCAGCAGCTTTTGGACTCTTTTCATTTCAGCACCTCCTGGGCTTTCCCCCGGGCCAGTTCCAGTCCCAGATGATGGGCCAGGATCTGCCCTGCATCACTGTAGGTATCCATGGGTTCCAGGGGCCCGGGCTTCACTTCCGGCCCGAAGAACAGCATGGGCACGTGTTCCCGGGTGTGGTCCGTCCCTTTCCAGGTGGGGTCGCACCCGTGGTCCGCAGTGACCAGCACCAGGTCTCCGGGCTGGAGCCGGGCCGCCAGTTCCGGCAGACGCCGGTCCACGGTCATAAGCCCTTCCCCGTAGCCTTTGGCATCCCGCCGGTGGCCGTAGGTGGAATCGAAATCCACGAAGTTGGTGAACACCAGGCTCCGGTCTCCGGCAGCGTCCAGGGCCTCCAGGGTGGCGTCGAACAGGGCGTCCAGGCCGGTGGCATGCCAGGCCCGGGTTATCCCCCTGTGGGCGAAAATATCTGCGATTTTCCCCACCGCATAGACCCCACCGGCTTTTTCGTACACTTCATCCAGCAGGGTCTTTTCCGGCGCCGGTACTGCATAGTCGTGGCGGTTCCCGGTACGGGTGAATTCCCCGGCCTTTTCCCCTACAAAGGGACGGGCGATGACCCGGGCGATGTGGTAGGGCTGGACAAGTCTGTAGGCAATCTCACAGAGTTTGTACAGATTCTCCAGTCCGAAGGTCCGTTCATGAGCGGCAA
>NZ_FR902048.1:38319-46028 GCF_000437815.1 Acidaminococcus sp. CAG:542 | reverse complement strand
TCACCGTGCCGGAAGCGTGCTTTTCCCCCAGCACACCGGGGAGATGGCCTTCCCGGATCAGCCCGTCAATGATGTCCTTCGGGAAGCAGTGGGGCTTGTCGGGAAAATAGCCCCAGTTGAACATCACCGGCACTCCTGTCAGTTCCCAGTGGCCGCTGAGGGTATCCTTGCCGCTGCTGATCTCTTTGGCATAGGTATAGGCCCCGGCCAGGGGTTCCGGACTGCCGATGGAATGGGCCAGGTCCTCCCCGGTACTCCTTTTGTGGGCCAGTTCCAGCCCATACCGGGCCAGGTTGGGCAGGGCCAGGAAGGACGCTCCCGGGGCCTGCTCCTTCTGCCGGGCAAACCAGCGGGCAATGTGGCCCAGGGTATCCGCTCCGGCGTCTCCGAATTTTGCCGCATCAGGGGCGCCCCCGATGCCAAAGGAATCCATCATCAGGATGATGCACCGTTTCATTTCTTTTCCTCCCTTCCCAACAACTCGTTCAATGCCCGGCGGACAATGGTCTGGAACCGGTTCTCCGCCAGCCGGTAGATTTCCGGCGAGGCAATGCTTTCGCTTTCCGTCCGTTTGGCCACCACCCCGCACAAGCTGGCCGCCTTCAGGCCCAGGGCCTGGGAGGTGACGAACACCGGGGCGGTTTCCATTTCGTAGTTGGTGACCCCCAGCTGCTGCCATTCCTTCATGCTCCCCTGGAACCGGCGGAGTACATAGCCGGTGAAGCTGTCGTACCGTTCCTGGCCGGGCCAGAAGGTATCCGAGCTGCAGCAGATGCCCACCTGATGGGGCACGTTTTCCACCAGGGCCGCATAGGCCAGCAGCTGGGTCAGTTCAAAATCCGCCACCGCCGGGAATTCCAGGGGGGCATAGTGGGAGCTGGTGCCCTCCAGCCGGACCGCTGCCTTGATGATCACCACATCTCCCAGTTCCAGGCCGTCCTGGATGGAGCCGGTGGTCCCCACCCGGATCACCCGTCTGATCCCCAGCCGGGCCAGTTCTTCCAGGCAGATGGCGGTGGAAGGGCCTCCCATACCGGTGGAGCACACCAGTACCGGCCGGTTCTGGACCTGGGTGAGACAGCTGGTGTATTCCCGGTGGCTGGTCAGATCCACCGTAGGGCCCATGGCTTCCGCCAGAGACCGGACCCGTCCCGGATCCCCGGGCAGCAGGGCCGTATCCGCTCCCATCAGCCGTTCCCGGGACAGCTGGGTATGATACATGACTTCATGAGGTTCCGCATAATGACGATCCATGGTATCACTTCCTTGGTTGCAGTTCTCTTTCTCTTTATTATACGAAAGAGCAGGACCCTTGTTCAAGGTCCCGCTCCCCCTGTTTTTGGCCCTTCAGGCCTTTCCTTCTTCTTTTTCCATGGTTTCCCGCACGGTTTCCTCACAGGACCGCATGGCCAGGATGCTCTGTTCGAACAGTTTGTTCAAATCCCAGCCCAGCATGTCCGCCCCCTGCTGGATCACGTCCCGGCTGCAGCCGGCAGCAAAATGCTTGTCCTTGAATTTTTTTTTCAGGGACTTCACTTCCATATCCTGGACGCTTTTGCTGGGGCGCATAAGAGCCGCTGCCCCGATGAGCCCGGACAGTTCGTCCACCGCATAGAGGACCTTTTCCATTTCCTCCCTGGGTTCCACATCGCTGCACCGGGGCCATCCGTGGCTGGCCACCGCATGGATCAGCCGGTCGTCCCAGCCTTTTTCCTTCAGGATCTCCGCTTCCTTCCGGCAGTGCTGTTCCGGATATTTCTCAAAATCCAGGTCATGGAGCAGGCCCACCATGCCCCAGAAGTCTTCCTCATCCCCATAGTCCAGTTCCCGGGCAAAGTACCGCAGGCAGCCTTCCACCGTCAGTCCATGCTGGAGATGGAAGGGTTCCTGGTTGTATTCTTTCAGCAGTTCCCAAGCTTCTTCGCGCGTATTGGCCATTTCTGTCTCTCCTTCCAACGTCATTATCCCCAGTATACCACAAGGAGTGGATGAAGGAGAAACAAAAGTTCCGGAAGAAGCACATTTTTCTTTCAAAAACGTTCAAACCGTGTATTTTTTCACAGGAGGGCCGGCGCTATAATAAAAAGCTATAAGGGAGTTGATGAAATTGCAGGAACAGCAAATACGCAAACTGACACTGGCAGGGATGTTCGCCGCACTGGCCTTCGCCTGCTTCTCCTATCTCCGGATCGAGATTCCCATGGGTCTGGGACTGACCGGGAAGATCTACGTGGGCCACGCCTTCATCCTGCTGTCCGCCCTGGTGCTGGGGGCCAGATACGGAGCCCTGTCCGGGGCCATCGGCCTGGCTCTGGCGGACCTGCTGGCCGGGTACACCACCTCCGCCCCACCCACCTTCCTGGCCAAGTTCCTCCTGGGCTGGTCCACCGCCTGGGCGGCTCAGCACCTGTGCCAACTGGACCGGCTCACCGAAAACAGAGCCCGGCTCCGAGCCGCGGCCCTGGCCTCCATCTTCGGTTCCATGGTGAACGTGATCACCGAGCCCCTGATCCGCTACAGTTTCAAGGTGTTCATCCTGGGCCTGCCCCAACCAATCGCTTACGTAAGCGCCATAAACTGCGCCGTCAGCATGGCGGTGAGCAATGTGGTGTCCGTGGTGCTGGCAGTGGTGCTGTATCGGGTGATGGAGAAAAGCATAGGGCTGTGACCCACAAATAAAAAAGGACTGTTGCCCATGCAACAGCCCTTTTTTATTTCTACTTCGCATAATCCACTGCCCGGGTTTCCCGGACGATGACCACTTTGATCTGTCCCGGATATTCCATATCCTCTTCGATCTTCTTGGCCACATCGTGGGCCAGGATGGTGGCGGCATCGTCGTCCACCTTTTCCGGTTTCACCATGATGCGGATTTCCCGTCCGGCCTGGACAGCATAGCATTTCTCCACGCCGTCGAAGGACTCGGCGATTTCTTCCAACCGCGTCAGCCGTTTCAGATAGGTTTCCAGGGTCTCCCGACGGGCTCCCGGCCGTGCCGCAGAAATGGCATCGGCGGCGGAAACCAGCACTGCCTGGACGGATGTGGGTTCGCAGTCTCCGTGGTGGGACATGATGGTGTTGATGACGATATCGGATTCGTGATACCGTTTGGCCACTTCCGCCCCCAGGTCCACATGGGACCCTTCCACTTCGTGGTCCACGGCCTTGCCGATATCGTGGAGCAGCCCGGCCCGTTTGGCCGAGTTCACGTCCACCCCCAGTTCGGCGGCCATCAGGCCGGCCAGGTGAGCCACTTCGGTGGAATGTTTCAGCACGTTCTGTCCGTAGCTGGTCCGGTATTTCAGACGGCCCAGCAGCTTGATCAGTTCCGGATGGATGCCGTGGACACCCACTTCGAAGGTAGCCTGTTCCCCGGCTTCCTTGATCTTCTGATCCAGTTCCTTCTGGGCTTTTTCCACCATTTCCTCGATCCGGGCCGGATGGATCCGGCCGTCGTTGATCAGTTTCTCCAGGGCGATCCGGGCCACTTCCCGGCGTACCGGGTCGAAGCCGGAAATGATCACCGCTTCCGGCGTGTCGTCGATGATCAGATCGATACCGGTGAGAGTTTCCAGGGTCCGGATGTTCCGGCCTTCCCGGCCGATGATCCGGCCTTTCATCTCATCGTTGGGCAGGGGCACCACAGTGACCGTGGTTTCCGCCACCTGGTCGGCAGCGCACCGCTGGATGGCCAGGGAAATGATTTCCCGGGCCTTCTGGTCCGCGGTATCCTTGGCTTCCTGTTCCATTTCCTTGATCAGGCGGGCTTTGTCATGTTTGACTTCCTCCCGGACATTGTCCAGGAGTTCCTGCTTGGCTTCTTCACTGGTGAGACCGGAAATCCGTTCCAGTTCCACCATCTGCTGGTCGTACAGGGCATCGACTTTGGCCTGGGCTTCCCGCAGGCGGTTGCTTTGTTCCAGAAGTTTTTCTTCCTTCTTTTCATAAGCATCCATTTTTTTGTCGACGTTTTCTTCCTTCTGGACCAGACGCCGTTCATTTTTGCTGAGTTCCGCTCTTCTTTCTTTATTTTCCCGTTCCATTTCGGACCGGAGACGGTGGATTTCTTCCTTGGCTTCCAGCAGCGCTTCCTTCTTCTTAGCATCGCCTGCTTTCTTGGCATCTTCCAGGATCTGTTTGGCTGTCTCTTCTGCAGAGCCGATTTTTCCCTCAGCTACATTTTTACGAGCCAGATATCCGCCTCCAACGCCTAATAAACAAAGGACTACAGCAATAACTACACTCATGGGATCTATGATGAGCACCTCCTCTTTTGCGAATTTTTCATAAAACCCTACTCATACAACAAATAAGGCAACCAGAGGTCGCCTTAATACCCAATGAACGCGATTGGACAGAAATATTTTATAGTATTTTCACAGAGGTGTCAATAAAAAGGGGCTGTTGCCTGGGCAACAGTCCCTTTTTAGTCTCTAATCACTAGTCCCTAGTCTCTAGCCAGTGGAGGGAACCCGGTCTCGGGTTCCTGGGATTCCATTGAAAAATCTTCCAGGGCCATGGCGATGGGGCCGGTGCCGAAGCCCCGGCTGGCCAGCATCCGGGCCAGAGCGGCTTTGGCCTTTCTGGGGTCTTCCGGATATTTCCGCCGGATCTTGTCCCCCTGGGCCTGGGCCAGGGCCAGAGCCCGGTCCGTTTCTTCCTCTTCGGTGACTTCCCCCAATGCCTCCCGGGCGTCCTCCCCGGACAGGCACCGGCGGGTGAGCATCAGCCGGAGATACTGCTTTCCGTAGAACTTCTTCCGCCGCCAGGCATCCAGCACCGACCGGGCACACCGGGCATCATCCACAAAGTGATGGTCCGCCAGTTTCTGGAGCACCTGGTCCTGGAGTTCTTCCGGGCAGCCCCGTTCCCCCAGCTTCTGCCGCAGTTCCCGGGTACTGTGGTCCCGGAGGGCCAGCTTGTCCAGGCAGAAGTTGTAGGCTTCCGCATGGGTGGTCAGCAGCTTTTTGGATTTACTCCACATGGTCTCCGTCCGTTTCCGGAGTCATGACCAATTCATCCGGTTCCTGGGCGCCATCCTGTGCCTGGACCGGTTTCCCGTCCGCCGGCAGGCCGGCTGCTGCCCGGATCCGGGCTTCCACTTCAGCAGCCATATCCGGATGTTCCTTCAGGAAGGTCTTGGTGTTTTCCCGCCCCTGACCGATCCGCTGGTCTCCGTAGGAATACCAGGCACCGCTCTTGTTCAGGATGTTGTACTGGACACCCAAGTCCACCAGGCATCCTTCATGAGAAATCCCTTCCCCGTACATAATGTCGAATTCCGCCTGTTTAAAGGGAGGCGCCACCTTGTTTTTCACCACTTTCACCCGGGTATGGTTCCCGATGATGTCGTTGCCGCTCTTCAGGCTTTCCACCCGGCGCACATCCATCCGGATGGTGGAGTAGAACTTCAGGGCACGGCCCCCGGTGGTCACTTCCGGATTCCCGAACATGACCCCCACCTTTTCACGGATCTGGTTGATGAACACGGTCGCCGTACGGGACTTGGCAATGACCCCGGTGAGCTTCCGGAGGGCCTGGCTCATAAGCCGGGCCTGGAGCCCTACATGGGAATCCCCCATATCCCCTTCGATTTCCGCTTTGGGCACCAGGGCCGCTACGGAGTCGATGACGATAATGTCTATGGCACCGCTGCGCACCAGGGCGTCACAGATTTCCAGGGCCTGTTCCCCGGTATCCGGCTGGGAAATCAGCAGGTTGTCGATATCCACGCCCAGGTGCCGGGCATATTCCGGATCCAGGGCATGTTCCGCGTCAATGAAGGCCGCGTAGCCGCCCCGTTTCTGGGCCTCGGCGATCATGTGCAGGGCCACGGTGGTCTTGCCGGAAGATTCCGGTCCGTAGATCTCGATGATCCGGCCCCGGGGAATCCCCCCTACCCCCAGCGCAATATCCAGGGACAGGGCCCCAGTAGGAATGGTTTCAATGTTCATTTTGGCGCTGGCAGCCCCCAGCTTCATGATGGACCCTTTGCCAAAGTCCTTTTCAATCTGTTTCAGAGCCGCATCCAACGCTTTATTCTTATCCGCATCCAAACTCATGGTATCATCTCCTTGTACTGCAGTTGCTTCTATTTAGTATATAAACATTTGTTCGTAAAGTCAAGGTTTTCTGGGGAGATCTTTCAATTCCTGCTGGGTAAACACGTAGGATTTGTTGCAGTACTGGCAGTGGACCTCGGTCTGAGGGTCCTGGAGGATTTCTTCGAAATCCTTTTTGGACAGGCCGCAGAGCATGCCCGCCACTTTGTCCCGGCTGCAGCCGCAGTGGAAGGAAACCGGATGGGATTCCAGGATCTCCACAGGCAGCCCCTTGGCCACCTTCCGGATCATTCCTTCGGCATCCAGACCGGTCTGGAGCAGTTCCGTCACATAGGGCAGGGTCAGTATGTTCTCTTCCAGGGTCTTGATGGTCTCTTCCGAAGCATCAGGGAGCAGCTGGACAAAGTATCCGCCGGAAACGGCCACGGAGCCGTCCTTCTCAATGAGTACCCCCAGGGCCACGCTGGAAGGGGTCTGTTCCGATACCGCCAGGTACCGGGTAAGATCCGCGGCGATTTCTCCGCTTTTCAGGGTGGAGACCCCGGTGAAGGGTTCTCCCTGGAGAGGGCACCGGGTAACGGTGACCACCCCGTAATGGCCTACCCCACCGCCTACATCCAGCTTGCCGTTTTTCAGAGGCAGCATCACTTCCGGGTGCATCACAAAGCCCCGGACCTGATAATCCCGGGCATCGGCCATTACCTGGCCCAGAGGGCCGTCCCCCTTGAACCGGACCGTCACCGCTTCTCCCGCCTTCATGGTGGCCGCCAGCAGCAGGGCTCCGGCGGCGGTACGGCCCAGGGCCGCCGCTGCCAGAGGGCTGCAGTGGTGGATCTCATTCATGTGCTGGGTCAGGTGGGTGGTGGTCACGGCATAGATCCGGGCATCTCCGGCGGTGGCCTTGACTAACACATCTTCCATAGGCACCTCTTACAGCTGTTTGGCCAGGTTGACCATTTCGATCACGGCCATGGCCGCATCGGAGCCCTTGTTCCCGGCTTTGGTGCCGGCCCGTTCCACGGCCTGTTCGATGTTTTCCGTAGTGACCACCCCGAAGGCAGTGGGCACTTCCGTTTCCATGTTCACCAGGGCAATCCCCTTGGACACTTCGTTGCATACATAGTCGTAATGGCTGGTGGCACCCCGGATCACAGCCCCCAGGGCGATGATCCCGTCATACTTGCCGCTTTTGGCCATTTTCTTGGCGATCAGAGGGATTTCAAAAGCCCCGGGCACCCAGGCCACGGTAATGTCATCCCCATTGGCCCCATGCCGGCGCAGGGTGTCTTCCGCCCCGCTGAGCAGCTTGCTGGTGATGAATTCGTTGAAACGGGATACCACGATCCCGATTTTCAGACCTTCCGCTAACAGTTGTCCTTCCAGAATTTTCATTTTACATCCTCCACATCTTCATGTAATTCATGGCCCATGCGCACCTGTTTGGTGACCATGTACCGATGGTTGTAGCAGTTGTCTTTCATGATGATGGGCACTGTTTCCGTAATGGTGATTCCATAGCCGGAAAGGCCTGCCCGTTTGGCCGGGTTGTTGGTCATCAGCCGGATGCTGGTGAGCCCCAGGTCTGCCAGGATCTGTGCCCCGATGCCGTAATCCCGCATATCCGGTTTGAAGCCCAGCTTCACATTG
>NZ_FR902048.1:6993-38252 GCF_000437815.1 Acidaminococcus sp. CAG:542 | reverse complement strand
CGGAGCTTGTTGGCCAGGCCGATGCCCCGGCCTTCCTGCTGCATGTACAGCACTACCCCGCAGCCTTCCTTTTCGATCATCTTCAGGCTGGTGGCCAGCTGGTCCCCGCAGTCGCAGCGGAGAGATCCCAGGGCGTCCCCGGTCAGGCATTCGGAATGGACCCTGACCAGCACATTCTTTTTGCCGGCCACATCCCCTTTGATGATGGCCACATGGCATTTGTCATCCAGGTCGTTTTCATAGCCGATGGCCCGGAAGGTACCGTATTTGCTGGGCAGGGCCACATTGGCGATCCGGTGGACCATTTTTTCCGTCTTTTTCCGGTAGGCGATCAGATCCGCCACGGTGATGAAGGTCAGATTGAACTTCTTGGCAAATTCCATCAGTTCCGGAGTCCGGGCCATGGTGCCGTCATCGCTCATGATTTCACAGCAGATGCCCACCGGTTTCAGCCCTGCCAGACGGCACAGGTCCGTGGTGGTTTCCGTATGGCCCGTACGCCGGAGCACCCCGCCTTCCCGGCTGCGGAGGGGGAATACATGTCCCGGCCGCCGGAAGTCTTCCGGTTTGGCACTTTCGTCGGCGCATTTTTTGATGGTGTAGGCCCGTTCCACGGCAGAGATCCCGGTGGTGGTGTCCTTGTGGTCGATGGATACGGTAAAGGCGGTTTCATGGTTGTCCGTGTTGTTGGCCACCATGGGTTCCATCTGGAGCCGGTCCAGGATGGCCCCGTCACAGGGCATGCAGATCAGGCCCTTGGCATGGGTGGCCATGAAGTTGATGTCGTCGGGAGTCACATACTCCGCACTCATGATCAGATCCCCTTCGTTTTCCCGGTCGGGGTCGTCGGTGACCAGGACCATTTTGCCGGCACGGATGTCCGCAATGGCCTGTTCGATGGAATCAAACTGAAATTTTTTATCCATGGTTTTCACTCCTTAAAAAAATCCATTTTCGAAAAGGGTTTCCTTGGTAAGTCCCCCGGTTTTTCTGGTTTCCAGCATCCGTTCCACATATTTCCCCAAAATGTCCGTTTCCAGGTTCACCTGGTCTCCGGTCTTTTTGAAGCCCAGGGTGGTGAACTGGACGGTAAGGGGAATCAGGGAAACGGAAAACGTGGTGTCCGTCACTTCCGTGATGGTCAGGCTGATGCCGTCGATGGCAATGGATCCCTTAGTGACCATGCCCCGGAGCAGCTCCGGGCTGCAGCTGATGGTGGTGACTTTGGCAATGCCTTCCGGGCGGATCTTCACAATGGTTCCCACCCCGTCCACATGGCCGCTGACAATGTGCCCATCCAGTCCGTCCCCTACATGGAGGGTCCGTTCCAAGTTGATCCGGTCCCCCTTCTTCAGGGAACCGATGGTGGTTCGCCGGGCGGTTTCCGGCATTACGTCCACCGTGAACCGCTGGCTGTCGAATTTCGTCACCGTCAGGCAGGCCCCGTTGCAGCAGACGCTTTCCCCGATTTTCAGCAGGGGCGGAATGGTCTGGGCGGCAATGGTGAGCCGGTAGGAATTCTGTTCCCGGCGCAGGTCCTCCACCTTGCCCAGTTCCGCAATGAGTCCCGTAAACATGGCCTCAGCTCCTTTCCAACAGGCCCGTGACCATCAGGTCCGTGCCGAAGGCTTCGTACTGAGGTTCCTGGAGGGTCACCCGCAGGTCCATGTTCCGGGCCCCCCGGCCCCCGATGGCACCCAGGTTCCGCTTGCCCCCGATCAGGCAGGGAGCGATAAAGGCATAGACCCGCTGGGCCAGCTTGCCATCAAAGAAGGCACCATGGACCTGGCTGCCTCCTTCCACCAGCACGCTGGTCTTTTCCTGCTGTCCCAGTCTGTCCAGCAGGATGCCCAGATCCAGGGCCCCGTTCTTTTCCGGGATCTGCCATACGGTCACCTGGTCCAGGGCCTGGAAGGCTGCCGCTTTGTCCCGGTCCGCTTTCAGGGAGGTGACCAGGAGGGTCCTGGCTTCCCCGTCGGTGAACACCTTCCGGTCCATGGGCAGCTGACAGTGGCTGTCCAGGACGATCCGCAGGGGATTCTTTCCTTCCACCAGCCGACAGGTCAGGGACGGATCATCGTTGAGCACAGTGTTCTTTCCCACCAGGATGCAGTCGTAGATGCTCCGGAGCTTGTGGGCATAAGTCCGGGACTGCTCATTGGAGATCCATTTGGAATCTCCGGAGGCCGTGGCGATTTTCCCGTCCAGGGTCATGGCGTATTTCAGGGCCACAAAAGGACGGCCCGTCTTCATCCAGTGCATGAACACTTCGTTCTGCCGGTTGGCTTTGTCCGCCAGTACCCCCCGGACCACTTCCACCCCTGCTTCCTGGAGCCGGGCAAAGCCCCGTCCGGCCACTTTCGGGTTGGGGTCGTCCGCCGCCGCCACCACTTTTTTGATGCCGGCCCGGATCAGGGCCTCACAGCAGGGGCCCGTACGGCCGTAATGGGAGCAGGGCTCCAGGGTCACATAGGCGGTGCAGCCTTCCACCTGGTTCCCGGCATCCGCCATGGCCATGATTTCCGCATGGGGCTGGCCGGCTTTGTGGTGGTAACCTTTGCCAACGATCTGCCCTTCCGGGTTGACGATGACGCAGCCCACCAGAGGATTGGGACTGGTGCAGCCCCGGGCTTTTTCCGCCAGGTCCAGGGCCATCTGCATATATTCTTCGTCTGTCACTGTTTCACCCGCTTTCATGATTTGCCAAATATAAAGCCGTGCCATCCGGGGAGGATAGCACGGCAAATATACTTTTCCGAACCTGTCTTTTCTCATCCAGACTGTACTGTCGGTATCGGAATTTCACCGATTCGTGCCAAGGCTCGCGGACTTTACCGCCGGTAGGGAATCGCACCCCTCCCCAAAGACAAAACTTATGCTGTTGTTTCGGGATTATTATATCATATTTGGGAGGGAATGCAAGAAGGGGGCCACAGAGTGGCCCCCTTCTTGCACTAGTCTCTCGTCTCCAGCCAAAGGGAAAATTTGCAAACAAATTTCAGCAATGGACTGTTAATTCCTTCCGTCCCGCTCTGCACTCTTCACTCTGCACTCTTCCTTTTTTGTTGTCAGAACGAATATTCTGCCCCGACGATGATCCGCCGGCCAGGCATGGGGTAGTTGTCCTGTCCGTTCATTACACCGCCCTGTTCCGCGTAGGCTGCGTTGTTCAGGTTGTAGAAGTTGGCAAAGCCGGTCCAGCTCTGATTGAATTTGTACCGGGCAATGAAATCCATGGTCAGGTACCTGTTTTCTCCGAATCCGGCATCACTGTACAGATTGTTGCTCCGCCCTTTCTTGCTGAGTCCATTAGCTGCCCGTACCCGGAGGTTCAGGTTCCATTTGGTATCATGATACCGTACACCGGCCTGGTAGTAGTTGGGTGCGTAGTTGTCATCCCGGATATACCCTTCTGATTTACCTGTTACTCTCACATAGGTGTAAGAAGCATCCACATCCCACAGTTTGTTCAGCTTGTGAGTTACATTCAGAGACAGCCCCCGTTTCTTTTCCCGCTCGATATTTTCTGCATAGGAATCAGAAACCCAGAGAGAAACTGGGACTTTTCTCCAGTTAATGGCATTGTAGAGATTGCTGTAGAAGGCGCTGATACCCACATCTGTTTTGGAATCCGCCTTGAAGTTGTAGCCCAAGGTATACACATTCCCGGTTTCTGCCTTCAGGTTTTCATTACCTACATACTTGCCATACATCCCATAATCTTTATCGTAGTACAAATCATCGATAGTAGGAGTCCGGAACACCTGATTCCAGGAGAAGTAAGCATTGCTGTCCTTGCTGAACTTCTTGTTGATGGAGGCACTGCCGGTGGTCCGGTTGCCGCTGCGGCTGTGGTCCGTAAACCGGATGCCCGTATTCAGCTGCCAGGTGGGAGCAAACTGCCACTGATCCTGGAGGAAAACAGCCTTGGTATTGTAGCCTTTTTTCCCGCTGTAATTTCCCTCACTATGCGCTTTGGCATTCCGGTATTCCAGGCCGCCCACCAGGGTATTGGTGTCAGACAGGACGAAGTTCTGCTGGCCTTCGATGCCCCAGTCCGTTTCATCCATGCTACCCTGGTTGAAATAACTGTAATAATTCCGGTAGGTCTGCAGATACCCGCTGTTCTTGGCATCCCGGTTCCAGTCATACCGCAGACCTACATTATTGGTTTTTTTATCAATCTGAGAAGGAGAGTAAGAATTGACACTGTAAGGATTGTTTCCATCCATGATGGAATAGTCATAGTTCAGGGTCAGTCCATCGCTTTCCGTAAAATCATGGGTCAATTTCAGAGAAATGTTGTCCTGAGTATAGTTGGACTGTCCCGGCCATTTTTTTGTATCCCCGTTGGTATCCTTGTATTTGAAGTAGGAAGCCTTGTTCCGGCTGGCCGCCACCTGGATACCGTTCTTGTCAACTTTGCCCCCTACGGACAGACCCAGATCCTGGTTGCCCCAGGAACCGTATCCCACCCGGATTTTTCCAGTGGTTTCTTCAGGAGTCTTGGTGATGATGTTGATGACGCCGCCTACCGCATCGGCCCCGTACAGGGTGGAAGCCCCGCCTTTCACCACTTCGATCCGTTCAATCATATCCACCGGAGGCAGGGTATGGGCATCAAAAGTGGATTTGACCATGGTTCCCATGCTGTGATTGAACCGACGGCCATCTACCATCACCAGTACCCGTTCATCCCCGTTGAGCATAATATGGGATTCATAGGCTCCCACCCCATTCTGCATCACCCGTGCCCCGGGCACATCCTCCAGGGCGTCGGTAACGGTCCGGTAGCCCCGGTCGGTGATCTGCTGGCTGGTGATGACCGTTACATCGGCAGGAGTATCTGCCTTGGTGTTCTTCAGCCGGTTGGCGGTAATCACGATGGTTTCATCCTTGCCGGTTTCCGGTGCGTCTGCAGCCCAGGCCACCCCGGTACTCCCCAGCGTCACCGCAGCCAGAACGGCCCCAGTCACTTTCCGTTTCCAAATTTTCTTCATCTTAAAACTTCCTTTCTTTTTCACGAAATATTCACCTAACAGTGTACTGTAAAAAAGAACTTCCCGCCAATAGGGGGAAGTTATGGGTTGCTATAGGTTTAAGTTATAGCAGAGGGAGGATTCTGTACATTGCGTCCAGCATCCTCCCTCTGTCAGCGGCCCCTAATACCTTACCCTTACCAGATACAGCCCCTGGGGCGGAGCGGCCATGCCGGCCTGTTTCCGGTTTTTGGCGGCCAGGACTTTGGCGAAGTCTTCTGTATCCCATTTTCCCGTGCCCACCCGGACCAGGCAGCCTACGATGTTCCGGACCATCCGGTACAGGAACCCATCCCCGGTGATGGTAAAGGTGTACAGGTCCCCCTCCTGGACCCACCGGGCTTCTGTCAGGGTCCGCACCGGGGAAGTATCCTGGCTCCCCTGGTTCTTGAAGGAGGTAAAGTCGTGCTTTCCCAGGAGCAGGGCCGCAGCCCGGTTCATGGCCTCCACATCCAGTTTCTCCCGGATCTCCCAGGTGGTGTTCCGCTGGGTAGGGTCCGGCAGGGGGGAATAGTAGATTTTGTACTGGTAGGTTTTGTCCACCGCATCGAACCGGGCGTGGAAATCGTCCCGGACCACTTCCGCCTCCCGGATGGCAATATCCGGCGGCAGATGGGGCTCCAGGGCCCGGCGGTAGTTTTCCGGAGGGATCCGGGATTCGGTGGCAAAGGAAATCACCTGGCCCAGGGCATGGACCCCCGCGTCCGTCCGGCCGGCAGCCTTGATCAGGATGGGCTCCTTCAGCACCTCTGTCAGGGCCTTTTCCAGCACCTGCTGGACCCCCACCCCGTTTTTCTGCCGCTGGAACCCCTGGTAGTTGGTCCCGTCATAGGCTACCGTAGCTTTGATGGTCCGCTTCATGCAGGGAGCCCCCATCTCAGGAAGGCCAGCAGGGCAAAGAGTCCCAGCATCACCAGACCGGTGAGAGCATCCCCTTTGCCGTAGACCAGTTCATGCATCCGGGTCCGGCCTTCTCCGCCCCGGTAGCACCGGGCTTCCATGGCCAGGGCCAGTTCGTCGGCCCGGCGGAAGGAGGAGATGAACAGAGGGATCAGGATGGGCAGCATGTTTTTGGCCCGCTTCATGATGTTCCCGGAAGAAAAGTCCGCACCACGGGACATCTGGGCCTTCATGATCCGGTCCGTCTCTTCCAGCAGGGTGGGGATGAACCGGAGGGCAATGGTCATCATCATGGCCAGTTCATGGGCGGGCACCCCGATTTTCTTGAAGGGCCGGAGCAGAGCCTCGATGCCGTCAGTAAGCACAATGGGCGAGGTGGTGAAGGTCATCAGGGAAGACACCAGGAGCAGCAGCACCAGCCGCAGGGACATCTTCACCCCCAGTACGATCCCTTCTTTGGTGATGGTGATGAATTTCCACTGCCACAGCACTTCCCCCGGGTCCGTGACAAAATGGATCACCATGGTAAGCAGGATGATGATCCACAAGGGCTTGATGGACCGGAGCAGGAGTCCGGCCGGCAGTTTGGCCAGGGCCGCCCCCACCACGATGAACCCGATGAGGATCCCGTAGGAAAGGGGCGAATTGGCCAGGAACACCATGACCATGTAAAACAGCACCGCCAGGATCTTGGTCCGGGGATCCAGCCGGTGGATACAGGAATTCCCGGGATAATACTGTCCCAGGGTAATGTCTGTCAGCATGCTTTCCACCCCTTTGCTTTGACAATGGCCCGGATCAGTTCGGCTTTGGTAATGGGCGTCCCTTCAATGGGGAGTCCCTGCTGCCGGAGTTCTTCCGCCAATTTCACGCTTTCCGGCACATCCACGGAAAGAGCTTCCAGTTTTTCCCGTTCATGGGTGAACAGTTCCCGGGCCGGGCCGTCCAGCTGGAGCCGGCTGTCGCTCATGACCAGGAGCCTGCTGGCGTACTGGGCTGCTTCTTCCATGCTGTGGGTGATCAGCAGCACCCCCATTTTCCGTTTTTCGAAAATCTTCCGGAGCTGGCCGAAAATGCTGTCCCGGCTGATAGGGTCCAGACCGGCACTGGGTTCGTCCATGATCAGGTAATCCGGTTCCATGGCCACCACCCCGGCAATGGCCACCCGGCGCATCTGTCCCCCGGACAGCTGGAAGGGGGACCGCTGGGCGAAACTGTCAAAATCCAGGTCCACGAATTCCATGGCGCTGCGGACGGCTTCTTCCACTTCCGGTTCCGTCTTCCCCTGGTTCCGGGGACCGAAGGCAATGTCTTCATAAATGGTTTCCGCAAACAGCTGGTGCTCCGGATACTGGAACACCATACCCACCCGGTTCCGGGCGGCTTTGGCTTCCGGTGTCTTGGCGGCCAGGTCCACCCCGTCCACCAGCACTTTCCCGGCCATGGGATGGAGCAGCCCGTTGAGATGTTCCGCCAGGGTGGATTTGCCGCTGCCGGTGTGGCCGATGAGAGCCACGAATTCCCCTTTTTCCAAGGTAAAGGACACATCATCCAGGGCTTTCTTTTCCAGGCTGGTGTGGGTCATATAGGTATAGGAGATATGGTCTACTTGGATGGACATAATGCTTCACACAACTCCTTGTGGGTAATGATGGGCGGCAGCTGGTGCCCCTGTTTGTCCAGGGCATCGGCCACTTCTGCCGCCAGGGGACATTCCAGCCCCAGGCCCCGGATCCGGTCCACCTGGGTGAAGACTTCCTTGGGAGTCCCTTCCAGGACGATTTTCCCCTTTTCCATGGCGATGATCCGGTCCGCCAGGATGGCCTCCTCCATTTTGTGGGTGATGTACACAATGGTAATGTGCTTCTCTTTGTTCAGTTTCAGCACGGTGGAGACGATTTCCTTCCGGCCCTTGGGATCCAGCATGGCGGTAGGTTCGTCAAAAACGATGCACCGGGGTTCCAGAGCCAGCACCCCGGCAATGGCCACCCGCTGTTTCTGTCCTCCGGACAGCCTGTGAGGGGCCCGTTTGGCGTAATCCAACATGTCCACTGCCGCCAGGGCCTGTTCCACCCGGGGACGGATCTCCGGCCCGGGAACCCCGATGTTTTCCAGCCCGAAGGCCACATCTTCTTCCACAATGGCCGCCACGATCTGGTTGTCCGGGTTCTGGAACACCATGCCCACCGTCTGGCGCACCGGCCAGAGATTTTCTTCTATGGCGGTATCCAGACCGCCCACCAGACAATGTCCGCTGGTAGGGGTCAGGAGACCGTTGAAATGACGGGCCAGGGTGGACTTGCCGCTGCCGTTGGTCCCGATAATGGCGACAAATTCGCCGGGGGCAATGGACAGATCGATACCCTGGAGCGCGGTCATTTCCTGATTTTGCCCATCCACATAGGTATGGGTGAGATTTTTCGTTTCAATGATCGGTTCCATAACTTCCTCCATAAAGTTAAATTATAGCTTTGTTTACCGGAATCAGTCAATAATAAAGGGGGGTGTCGCACGTTCCGTGCAACACCCCCTTAGCTGTAGAGCCGCATAGCGGCTCAAGTCTGGAGTCTGGAGTCTGGAGCCGAAGGTTAAATTTGCAGGCAAATTTTTTGAATGTGTAGAACCTTTGGACGAAATAATCTCTCAGATTGATTGCGATTCTGGTTTTACAGAATCAAAAGGATCCGTCCAGCCAGACGGATCCTGTCCTGAGACTTCCGACTTCAGACTTCAGACTAAGGGGCTGTTGCGCATGCAACAGCCCCCATCAACGGTACAGCATTTTTTCTATTCTTACAGCACTCCCGCCGGCAGGGCCATTTCCACCCCCGGCCCGATGGGCAGCCCCAGGGTCATCCAGCCAATCAGGAAGATGATCCAGGCAATCTGCAGGCAGACGGCAATGGGGATCAGGTTGGACACCAGGGTGCCGATGGCCGCCTTAGGCATGTATTTTTCCTGAGCCACACTGAGGATCATCCACAGATAGGGATTCATAGGGGTAAAGCAGTTGGTGGGAGAATCCCCCAACCGGTACAGCAGCTGGGTAAAGCCGGGATGATACCCCAGCAGCATGAACATGGGAATGAAGATGGGGGCAAAGATGGCCCACTTGGCGGACCCGGAGGACATGAAGATGTTCACCAGGCTGGTAATCAATACAAACAGCACGCACATGGGCAGGCCCGTAAAGCCCACATTCTTCAGGAAGTCAGCCCCACCGATGGCCAGCAGGGTCCCCAGATGGGTCCAGCTGAACAGGGCCTGGAACTGGCCGCAGAAGAAGCAGAACACCACAAAGGCGCCCATGCCGCTCATCTGATGGACCATGGCCTTGTTTACATCCTTGATGGTCTTGAAGGACCCGGTGGTGAACCCGTAAGTGAGCCCGGCCAGGCTGAACATGACGAACAGCAGGGGAATCAGCCCTTTCAGCAGAGGGGATCCTACGAAGGTGTGCCCGTCCTTGGACAGGACTCCGGCGAAGAATCCGGCCACCAGCACCAGGATGTAGGCCACCACAACCAAAGCGGCCCGGTTCAGCCCCTTCACTTCGATGGGCTTCACTTCTCCCAGTTCCTCATCGGCTCCCGGACCGTCATAGACCCCGAACCGGGGTTCCACGATCTTGATGGAAACCAGAGCGATGATAAAAGCGCACAGGAAGGTGGAGGCAAACATAAAGTACCAGTTGCAGGTCACATCCACCGCAAAGACCCCGGCCTTGCCGAAGAACCCGTCAATGGCCTGGTTGGTGAGCCCCTGGAGCAGGGAGTCGGTGCCGGCAATCATCAGGTTGGCCCCGAAACCGGCTTCCGCACCGGCAAAGCCCACCATCATCCCCACTACAGGATGTTTCCGGACCCCGATATATGCCACAGCCGCCAGGGGCGGGATTACCACCATGGCCGTATCAGAGGCGATGTTGCCGCAGACCCCCAGGAAGGCCACAATAAAGGGCACCAGGGACGGAGGCACCCCTTTCATGCACCGGCGGAGGAGAGCCGCCAGCATACCGGATTCTTCACAGAATCCGATGGCCAGAGTCATGGTGATTACCAGGCCCAAAGGAGCGAATCCGGTGAAGTTCTTCACCAGGGTAGTCAGCAGCCACTGGATGCCGGCGGGGGTGAAGAAGTTCTGGGAGGTTACGATTTTGTGGGAAGCAGGGTTTTCCAGAGCGAAGCCTGCCTGGGTGCAGATGGCCCCCACCACGGCGGTGATTACAAACAGGATGCAGAACAGAATGGCCGGGGGCGGCAGTTTGTTGCAGACCCGCTCTACCGTATTCAGGAAGCGGTCCAACAGACTGTTTTTTGTTGCGTTCTTGGTTTCCATTGAGAGTCCTCCTTTGTTTCGGTTCCACTGGAAAGAGACAACATTTTTCTTTTTCCAAAAGGATCCGGATGTTCTCTGAAAAGAAATTCAGAGACATTGTCAAGAATATTACAAGATTTCTCCCATATTATATCAGAAACCAGGACAAAATTGTTGAATTTAAAATAATTTTCTGAAGAAAAGTCCATTTCATACGGACATTCTCGGGATATTTTTCATTTTTTGTTCCGACTTTCCACTCCAATTCGTTCCAGTCTCCTTGGTTCTGCAGCAAGAACATAGTTTGCTGATTTTAACAGAAAATTGCAGATTCTTTCTTTTCCATACTAAAGTGTATTCCCCCATCTCCAAAACAGAACAGCCCCATCCGCCTGCACCGTCCCTGCCCTTTCTATCCGGATTCCTTACTGGCACTGACAATGAGAAGTATCGTTCGGATGCCCTCCTTTCAACTGCCGTATTCCCCAATAAAAAAGAACCCGTCCGTTTGGGACGGGTTCTATCCATCGGCCCGAGACTCGAGACCCGAGACCGTGTGCCGCCAGGCGGCACACAAAACTTACAGCACTCCGGCCGGCAGGGCAATGCCCACGCCCGGTCCAAAAGGCACACCCAAGGTCATCCAGATCACCAGGAAGATAATCCAGGCAATCTGCAGGACAACAGCAATGGGGATCATGTTGGAAATCAGGGTCCCGATGGCGCAGTCCGGCATGTATTTTTCCTGGGCCACACTGAGAATCATCCAGATGTAGGGACTCATGGGAGTGAAGCAGTTGCCCGGGGAGTCACCCAACCGGTACAGCAGCTGGGTAAAGCCAGGATGGTAGCCCAGCAGCATGAACATGGGAACGAAAATCGGTGCGAAAATGGCCCATTTGGCAGAGCCGGAAGACACGAAGATGTTGACGAACGCGGAAATCAGGATGAAGGCGATGCACATGGGAATCCCGGTAAAGCCTACACCCTTTAGGAAGTTGGCCCCGCTGATGGCCAGCAGGGTCCCCAGCTTGGTCCAGTTGAACAGACCCTGGAACTGGCCGCAGAAGAAGCAGAACACCACATAGGCGCCCATGCCGCTCATCTGCTTCACCATGGCGGAGTTGATGCTCTTCACCGTGGTGAATTTTCCGGTGGTCTTCCCATAAACAATGCCCGCAATGCTGAACAGGAAGAACAGCAGAGGGATCAGGCCTTTCAGCATCAGGGATCCCACTACGGTCACCCCGTCCTTGGACAGGATCTGCATCTTGAAGCCCAAAATCACAATGGCGATGTAGAGCAGGCAGGCCAGGCCGGCATTGTGCAGCCCCTTGATTTCCAGGGGAGTCACTTCTTCCAGCAGCGCTTCTTCTTCGGATCCTTCATATTGAGGGAACCGGGGTTCAATGATGTGGATGGACACCCAGCCGATGACAGCACCGCAGAGGAAGGTGGATACAAACAGGAAGTACCAGTTACAGGTCACATCCACTGCAAACAGCCCAGGAGCGCCCAGGAACGCATCGATGGCCTGGTTGGTGAGCCCCTGGAGCAGGGAGTCAGTCCCGGCCACCATCAGGTTGGCAGTGAACCCGGCCTGTGCCCCGGCATACCCTACCATCATGCCTACCACCGGATGTTTCTTGACCCCGATGTACACAATGGCGGCCAGAGGGGGAATCACGATCATCGCCGTATCAGAGGCAATGTTCCCGCAAGTCCCCAGGAAAGCGATCAGATAAGGAACCACCCCTGGAGGCACATTCTTCAGGGACCGTCTCAGGAGGGCCACCAGCAGCCCGGATTCTTCACAGAACCCGATGGCCATGGTCATGGTGATTACCAGACCCAGAGGAGCAAATCCGGTGAAGTTCTTCACCAAATTGGTCAGCAGCCACTGGACCCCTGCCTTGGAAAACAGATTCTGAGAAACAACGGCCTTCCCCGTTGCCGGGTTGGTCAGGCTGAAGCCCGTGCTGGTCAATCCGGCACCAATCACAGCAGTAATAAGAAATAAGACCACGAACAGAATGGCGGGCGGCGGCAATTTGTTGCACACCGTTTCGATGGTGTTCAGGAAACGGTCCACCCAGGTTTGTTTTGCTGCGTTTTTTGCGACCATTGAATGACAACCCCCTTCAAAGAAAGTATTGTATGCTGAATGCAGTATATCAAAAACTGCATTGGAGCCAAAATATCAAACATTCTCATTCTTTCCAAAGGAATTGTTTATATAATACCATTATTTTCCTACCCTTGTCCAGTTTTTCTTTCCTCTGGACGTGTATACTTTCCATATGTTATAATCTGTACAAGTTTTACCTTATGATTTTGTAACAGGAAAGGATTGAAAGAAAAAATGGAAGAAGTTGTGATACAGATTTTCCCCAATATGACCGTATGGAAGCTACATTCCCTGAAAGAATACCTGATTTTCTTTCTTGTGCTCCTGACCGGGATCCTGGTATTCTATTTTTGGATCCGGAAGATGAAGAAGAACCGGACTTTTGCAGGCGGAAGAAAACGGGTGTTAAAAGCTGTAAAATCTGGCTCTCGGGATGATTTTATTGAAGTTTCTCCTTTTTCATTCACTTTTTCACCAGATTCCATCTGTATCCTCCTTCCCCATGACATCCTGCTGCTTCGGGTAGTGTATCATGGATACAGAATACAAGGTTCGGAACGGGACGAACAATGGAAGTTGAAAGACAATTCTGGAATTACCGAAATTCCCAATCCCCTGCCACTTCTGGAGAAAGAACGGGAAAAACTGACAAAATCGCTGGAAACAGCCCACAGTCCCCTTTTACCCATCCATACTTTTATCATTGGAGCGGATAATTATGCAGACCCGGTGTTCCAGCTGGACGAAGCCTCCCGGGCCCACGCCCTGAGCCTGCCGGAACTGAAAAAGTGGATCCGGACAAGGAACCTGGAGCCCATCACAGAAAAAAAGCGCCAGGAGATCCTGGCGGGGATGAAATAAAAGGGGGTGTGAAAGGATTCACACCCCCGGTCGCGACTAAAAATAGGGTGCTGCACGAAATGTGCAGCACCCCATTTTTTATTTATTCTTCCACCGGTGCTTCTGCAGTGTTGTCTGCTGCAGGTGCTTCGGTCACAGCGGGAGTTTCCTCGGCGGCTTCTGCCGGCCGATGGATCTTCAGCTGGATGTTCCGGTACTTGGGCATACCGGTCCCGGCAGGAATCAGTTTCCCGATGATGACGTTTTCTTTCAGACCCAGCAGCGGATCCACCTTGCCTTTGATGGCGGCATCGGTGAGGTTCCGGGTGGTTTCCTGGAAGGAAGCGGCGGACAGGAAGGAATCGGTGGCCAGAGAAGCCTTGGTGATCCCCAGCAGGATGGGATGGCCGGTAGCCGGCTGTTTCCCTTCGGCCAGTACTTCATCGTTTTCGTCTTCAAACTGGGCGATATCCACTACGGAGCCCGGCAGCATATTGGTGTCGCCGGCTTCGTCGATCTTGTACTTCCGCATCATCTGACGGACCATGACTTCCACGTGCTTGTCGTTGATTTCCACGCCCTGGGACTTGTAGACGCCCAGTACCTGCTGCACCAGATAATGCCGGGTGGCGGCAGGACCGGAAATCCGCAGGATGTCGTGGGGGTTCAGGGACCCTTCGGTGAGCCGGTCGCCCACTTCCACTTTGTCCCCTTCGGCCACATGGATCTTGGCGCCGTAAGGAATGTGGTAGGATTCTTCCGTACCGTCTTCCTTGTGGATCACCACGAAACGGCCTTCGTCCTTTTCCTGGATTTCCACCGTCCCGGCCACTTCGGTCAGGATGCCAGGGTGTTTCGGTTTCCGTGCTTCGAACAGTTCTTCTACACGGGGAAGACCCTGGGTGATATCGTCAGCACCGGCAACACCGCCGGTGTGGAAAGTTCTCATGGTCAGCTGAGTACCCGGTTCGCCAATGGCCTGGGCAGCGATGGTGCCGACGGCTTCGCCCACTTCCACCTTCTTGGCGGTAGCCAGGTTCCGGCCATAGCAGGCACGGCACACCCCGAAGTGGGATTTGCAGGTCAGTACGGAACGGATCTTGACTTTTTCCCGGAGATCAGCAATCACATCAGCCATATCTTCGGTGATGTAGTCGTTGATGTGGTAAATGACCTTGCCGTCTTTGTCAGCAATGTCTTCCGCCAGGGTACGACCCACCAGACGGTCACGGAGAGATTCCAGAACCGTGCTCTTGTTCTTCCCGGAAGTGATGGCTTCCACATAGACGCCGTCCACTTCGTTGTTCCGGATCTTCAGTTCCTTTACAGTCCCGTCAGCCAGGATCTTTTCGATCACGTCAGCGGTGAACTTGTCTCCGGCTTTGGCCAGGACTTCGTCCTTTTCGTTGAGGATGTCTTCTTCCACCTGTTTGTCCAGGAAATGATGGGTCATGTGTTCCCGGAAGGCGGCTTTCACCTTTTCTTCCGGCACATTGATGGCCACGGTTTCCGGTTCTTCGCCGCTTTCCTCATCAGCCGGATACAGGCTGATTTCCAGAATATGGGCGGCCATGAGACGGTCGTAGACTTCTTCGGTGACCACCGTGTCGGCTTCCGCCAGCAGGGAGTCATCTTCCGGATTCATGACGCCGGCAGCCAGGGTGCGGCCGATCACGTAATCCTTCAGCTTGTGCTGGCTGGAACCCAGGACAGCCTTGCAGAACCGCGCCCGTTCCCGGACCAGGTTCATACCCGTTACGTCGCAGTCGTCTTCCCGGACGATAACATCCTGGGCCACGTCTACCAGACGGCGGGTCAGATAACCGGAGTCTGCGGTACGCAGTGCGGTATCGGTCAGACCTTTCCGGGCGCCGTGGGAAGAAATGAAGTATTCCAGAATGGTCAGGCCTTCACGGAAGTTGGATTTGATGGGTCGGTCGATGATCCGGCCGGAAGGGTCAGCCATCAGACCGCGCATGCCGGCCAGCTGACGGATCTGCTGCACGTTACCACGGGCACCGGAGTTGGCCATCATATATACAGGGTTGAAGGGGTCCATGGTGTGTTTCATCAGGGCATTGGCCACGTCTTCGGTAGCCTTGTCCCAGATGGCGATAACCTTGCGGTACCGTTCGTCATCGCTCATGAGACCGCGGTTGAAGATGGTTTCCACTTTGTCTACCTGCTTTTCAGCAGCAGCCAGGATGGAAGCTTTTTCTTTCGGGATCTTGATATCGGAAGCGGCAATGGACAGGCCGGATTTGCAGGCGTTGTCATAGCCCAGTTTCTTGACGATATCCAGTACCCGGGCGGTACCGAAGTTGCCGTACAGCTTGTGGGCCTTGGCAACCAGACGGCCCAGTTCCTTCTTGTCGATCAGTTTGCCCAGGAGCCAGGTGCCGTCTTCCTGTTTGGAGTAATACCGCATTTCCACAGGCAGTTCAGAGTTGTAGATGATGTTGCCCATGGAGGTGGTAACCAGGCTTTCGCCCTTGTCGGAGGGTTCCGGGAAGATTTCCGCATTGGGAACCTTCACCTTGATCCGGGCCTGGAGGTCGATCACATGGTTGAAGTAAGCCAGACGGGCTTCGTCGAAGCTGATGAACCGGCGGCCTTCCCCTTTGGCTCCATCCTTGAAGATGGTCAAGTAGTAGGCCCCCAGTACCATATCCTGGGTAGGAACGGTAATGGGTTTCCCGTCTTTGGGTGCCAGGATGTTGTTGACGGACATCATCAGCACCCGGGCTTCAGCCTGGGCTTCCGCAGACAGAGGCAGATGGACAGCCATCTGGTCCCCGTCGAAGTCGGCGTTGTAAGGAGTGCAGACCAGAGGATGCAGCTTGATGGCCCGGCCTTCGGACAGGATCGGTTCGAAAGCCTGGATGCCCAGTCTGTGCAGGGTCGGGGCACGGTTCAGCAGTACAGGATGTTCTTTGATCACGTCTTCCAGTACATCCCATACAGCGTTGGTGGCCCGTTCCACCATCCGTTTGGCGCTCTTGATGTTGGTGGCGGCGCCGGTTTCCACCAGGCGCTTCATTACAAAGGGCTTGAACAGTTCCAGTGCCATTTCTTTCGGCAGACCGCACTGGTGCATTTTCATTTCAGGCCCTACCACAATTACGCTACGGCCGGAATAGTCAACCCGTTTCCCCAGCAGGTTCTGACGGAACCGGCCCTGTTTCCCTTTCAGCATATCGGACAGGGATTTCAGAGGACGGGTGCCAGGGCCCGTTACGGCACGGCCCCGACGGCCGTTGTCGATGAGGGCATCCACGGCTTCCTGGAGCATCCGTTTTTCGTTCCGGACGATGATGTCCGGAGCCTGGAGTTCCTGGAGCCGTTTCAGACGGTTGTTCCGGTTGATCACCCGGCGGTACAGGTCGTTCAGGTCACTGGTGGCGAACCGGCCGCCGTCCAGCTGGACCATGGGGCGCAGGTCGGGAGGAATGACCGGGATTACATCCATGATCATCCATTCCGGCTTGTTGCCGCTCTTCAGGAAGGCTTCACACACGTCCAGACGGCGGACGATGTTCCGTCTTTTCTGGAGGCTGGTTTCCGTCTTCAGAGCTGCCCGCAGTTCCTTGGTCAGTTCTTCCACGTTGATTTCATGGAGCAGTTCCTTGATGGCTTCTGCGCCCATGCCCACCCGGAAAGTAGGACCGTATTCATCCAGTTTTTCCTGGTATTCCGCTTCGGTGAGCAGCTGTTTCTTGGTCAGGTTGGTATCCCCTGGATCCAGGACGATGTAGCTGGCAAAGTACAGGACTTTTTCCAGAGCTCTCTGGCCGATGTCCAGGATGGCGCCCATCCGGCAGGGAATCCCTTTGAAGTACCAGATGTGAGAGACAGGAGCGGCCAGTTCGATGGACCCCATCCGGTCACGGCGGACCTTGGAACGGGTGACTTCCACGCCGCATTTGTCGCAGACCACACCCTTGTAGCGGATGCGTTTGTACTTGCCGCAGTGGCATTCCCAGTCTTTGGTGGGCCCAAAGATCCGTTCACAGAACAGGCCGTCCCGTTCCGGTTTCAGGGTTCTATAGTTGATGGTTTCCGGTTTGGTCACTTCCCCGTGGGACCAGGCTCTGATCTTCTCCGGAGAGGCCAGACCGATTCTCATAGAATGAAATTTATTTACGTCCAACAAGAGCACTCACTCCTTCCTACTCTGCATCAGACCCGTTGTCGTCGCCGTTGTCATGGGAATCATCCAGATTCATGTTCCCGATATCGGCAATCACGTCGAAGTCGCTGCCTTCCGGCTGGTCTTCGTCAGGGCTCAGTTCTTCGCCGCTGGACTGGGCCGGGTTCTCTTCGCCCACATTGGCTGCGGTATGGGGAGCCTTGTTGGCCATATCCATATCCAGCTCTCTGGCGATGTCGCCCATTCCGATATCTTCGTCTTCATCATCCAGATCGATTTCATCATCGTCTTCATCCAGCACCTGGATGTCCAGACCGATGCTCTGCATTTCCTTCACCAGTACCTTGAAGGATTCAGGCACACCCGGTTCAGGGATGTTTTCACCCTTCACGATGGCTTCATAGGCTTTCACACGGCCCACCACGTCATCGGACTTGACGGTGAGGATTTCCTGCAGGGTGTAGGCAGCCCCGTAAGCTTCCAGGGCCCACACTTCCATTTCCCCGAATCTCTGGCCGCCGAACTGGGCTTTACCACCCAGAGGCTGCTGGGTAACCAGGGAGTACGGACCGGTGGAACGGGCATGGATCTTGTCCGCAACCAGATGGTGGAGCTTCAGGTAGTAGATGCAGCCTACGGTAACCGGGTTGTCGAAGGGTTCCCCGGTACGGCCGTCGTACAGGGTGGTCTTCCCGCTGGGATCCACACCAGCCAGCTTCAGGGTCTTTTCCATGTCGTCTTCCCGGGCGGAATCGAACACGGGCACAGCCACCGGCACTGCATGATCCACGGTTTCCGGCATGCCGTACTTATCCACATCGTAGCCGGCTTCCTTCAGTTCGCCTGCCAGTTTCGGGTCTCCGGATTCGATCCGCATCCCCAGGGCGCAGGCAGCCCAGCCCAGATGGGCTTCCAGGATTTGCCCGATGTTCATACGGGAAGGTACGCCCAGAGGGTTCAGCACGATCTGGACCGGTTCCCCGTTGGGCAGGAACGGCATGTCTTCTCTCGGCATGATCCGGGAAACAACACCCTTGTTCCCGTGACGGCCTGCCATCTTGTCCCCTTCACTGATCTTCCGTTTCTGGACAATATGGACGCGGACCTGTTTGCTTACGCCAGGGGGAAGTTCATCCCCGTTTTCACGGGTGAAGATCTGTACGCTGACGATGATCCCGGATTCCCCATGGGGTACCCGCAGGGAGCTGTCCCGGACTTCCCGTGCCTTTTCAGCAAAGATGGCCCGGATCAGCCGTTCTTCTGCGCTCAGTTCCGTTTCCCCTTTGGGGGTGACTTTCCCTACCAGGATATCCCCAGGGCGGACTTCCGCACCGATGCGGATGATCCCGTCTTCGTCCAGGTCCTTCAGGGCTTCTTCAGAAACGTTGGGGATGTCCCGGGTGATTTCTTCAGGCCCCAGTTTGGTATCCCGGGCGTCGCAGTTGTATTCTTCGATATGGATGGAGGTGAAGACATCTTCCTTCACCAGGTCTTCGCTGAGAAGTACGGCGTCTTCGTAGTTGTAGCCTTCCCAGGGCATGTAGGCGGCAATGGCGTTGCGGCCCAGAGCCAGTTCGCCATGGTCCGTGGCAGGACCGTCAGCCAGTACCTGGCCTTCTTCCACCTTGTCTCCCTTGAAGACGATGGGGCGCTGGTTCACGCAGGTGCTCTGGTTGGAACGTTTGAATTTCAGCACGTTATATTCATCGATGCCGGCACCGTCGGCCCGGGTCACGATGATCTTGTCGCCGCTGACGTATTTCACCGTCCCGGCATGTTTGGCCAGGATGCACACGCCGGAGTCCACGGCCACTTTGTATTCCATCCCGGTCCCTACTACAGGAGCCTTGGGGTTCAGCAGAGGCACAGCCTGACGCTGCATGTTGGCACCCATCAGAGCCCGGTTGGCGTCATCGTTTTCCAGGAAAGGAATCAGGGCTGCTGCAATGGACATAACCTGTTTCGGGGATACGTCCATGAAATCCACCCGGGTGGGAGGAATGGACAGCACGTCGTTCCGTTCCCGGCAGGTTACATGGCTGTTCACGAAGGACCCGTCATCGTTCAAAGGTTCGTTGGCCTGTGCCACGATGTAGTTGTCTTCTTCGTCGGCGGTCATGTAAACGATTTCGTTGGTAACCTTGCCGGTCTTCTTGTCCACTTTCCGATAAGGAGTTTCAATGAAGCCGTACCGGTTTACCACCCCGTAGGCGGCCAGAGATCCGATCAGACCGATGTTGGGGCCTTCAGGGGTTTCAATAGGACACATACGGCCGTAGTGGGAAACGTGCACGTCACGGACTTCGTAACCGGCTCTTTCCCGGGACAGACCGCCGGGCCCCAGAGCGGACAGACGGCGTTTATGGGTCAGTTCAGCCAGAGGGTTATTCTGGTCCATGAACTGGGACAGCTGGCTGCTGCCGAAGAATTCCTTCACAGCGGCCACCACAGGACGGATGTTAATCAGAGCCTGAGGCGTGATCACATCAGCATCCTGGAGAGTCATCCGTTCCCGGATCACCCGTTCCATACGGCTCAGGCCGATCCGGAACTGGTTCTGGAGCAGTTCCCCTACGCAGCGGACACGCCGGTTGCCCAGATGGTCGATGTCGTCCTTGCCTTCCATGCCGTCGATTACGTTCAGCAGGTACGCAAAGGAGGCGATTACATCAGCGGGAGTAATCACCCGTACGGATGCGTCGATGTCCTTGGTCACGATGATCCGTTCCGGTTTTTCCTGGTATTTCACCCAGACTTCCGCATAGCCCGGTTCGCTGTAAATGCCGCTTTGTTCGATTTTATCGATTTCATCGTCACCGATGATGGTGCCGGCCGGCAGGACCACTTCGCCCCGGGTTCCGTCGGGATTTTCGAAGGCAATGGGAGAAGTCAGTTCCTTGCCCAGCAGGCGCTGGCGCCAGCCCAGTTTCTTGTTGACCTTGTAACGGCCCACATTGGCCAGGTCATACCGCCGGTTGTCAGAGAAGATGTTCTTGATCAGCTGGGCGGCGTTTTCCAGGTTGGCCGGTTCGCCGGGACGCAGTTTCCGGTAGATTTCCAGCAGGGCATCTTCTTCGTTTTTGGTGGTATCCTTGGCCAGGGTAGCCATCAGGAAAGGATGTTCCCCGAAGGTCTGGATGATGTCGTCGTTGGTGGGCAGGCCCATTACACGGAGCAGTGCCGTAGCCGGCAGTTTCCGGGTCCGGTCCACACGGGCGTAGATAATGTCGTTCAGATCGGTTTCATATTCGATCCAGGCGCCCCGGTTGGGGATCACCGTGGTCCCGTAGAGGAATTTCCCCATGGGATCCATGTCCTTGGCGTAATAGACACCGGGAGACCGGACCAGCTGGCTGACAATGACACGTTCCGCCCCGTTGATCACAAAGGTGCCGGTATCGGTCATCAGAGGGAAATCCCCCATGAACACAGTGGATTCCTTGATTTCCCCGGTGTCCTTGTACAGCAGCCGTACATCCACGTTCAGAGGCGCCGCATAGGTGGCATCCTTTTCCTTGCAGGTTTCGATATCGTATTTGGGATCCCCGATGGTGAAGTTTTCAAAACTCAGTTCCAGGTTGTCCGTAAAATCCTTGATGGGAGAAACATCCTTGAACACGTCGTGCAGCCCTTCTCTTATGAACCACTCATAAGATTTTCTCTGCAGGTCAATCAGATGCGGCATCTTCAGGACTTCTTTGATCCGAGCATAACTGTACCGGATGCGGTCGCCATTATGTACCGGCTTAAACATGTGGTCTCTCACTCCTTTTCTCTAGGCAGGTATTTCGAAGAAAGTACCAAGAAATCTATCACACAAAAAAAACAAGGCAGTCAACACAATCAAGATTGATCAGCCTTGTATCCTGCAATGTCTCTCAGTCAGCATTTCGTGCTCCTCTCCTCACTTGAGCGGGAACGCGATGTCCAACCACTGAGCACTCGCGAAACCTATATAATCCTGCTTTAGCAAACTTCATGGACGATAATTATACCATAATATAAGGGCTATCGCCAAATTTATTTATGATTTTTTTGTGAAACTTTTTTAATGGAATTTTTTCCCGTCCCGGATCAGTTCCTTCCACTCCGGTCGGTCCAGGGCCAGCCGGATCACCGTCACCAGCCCGTAATTGGAATTGTACCGGTAGAAAATCAGGAACCGGCCGGCCCCGAAGCACCGGACTCCTTCCAGGTCCAGGAGGGAATCCCGGGCATTGGCCGCCAGTTTGGGGAAGGCTTCCACTTCCTTCAGCACCCGGTCCAGGACTGCCATTTCCTCCCGGCTGCAGCTGCTTTCAGCCGCCTTCCGGTCCCGGAGGGCTTCCCGGGTGAATGCCAGATTTCCCCGGGCATCGGGCATGTCTTCCTGTTCCAGGCTTTTCAGGCCCCGGGCCGCAAAGTCCCGGACCTGTTCCCGCAGGGCTTCCTCCATGTTCTCCCGTCCTTCCATGAAAAAAAGGGCTGCCGCAATGCGGCAGCCCTTCTGGTCTTTAAGCTTCGGCTTCCACCGGGTAAACGCTGATGGTACGGCGGTCTTTGCCCCATCTTTCAAAAGCAACCTTGCCGGCCACTTTCGCATAGATGGTGTAGTCCTTGCCCATGCCAACGTTCTGGCCCATATGGAAACGGGTGCCGCGCTGACGGACGATGATGGAACCTGCGGTTACCAGCTGACCGTCATGGGCTTTGGTCCCCATGCGCTGTGCGTTGGAATCACGGCCGTTGTGGGTAGAACCGGACCCTTTCTTATGAGCGTGTAATTGAAGGATTAATTCGAACACGATGTTCACCTCCTGTGTTCCTTGATCATGAGATAATCCTGGGAATAGGTCTTCTGCAGATGGCGCAGGCCGCAGACCATGGTCTTCAGCACTGCATCCGTCTTCGCATCAGGCTCATCCACCAGTCTTACAGCCAGGCTGCCGTCTTCCTGGTCAATGGAGTAGTCCACCTTCCGATGGAGGACTTCATTGAGGCCATTGGCGGCCACCTGAGTATTCAGCGATACAGCATAGCACACTTCGTCGAACCCATCCGGGCTGTACTCCGCATGCCCCGATACCCTGTACCGTCTGATTCTGCCACGGCTGTTGTAGTAAATGTCTACGGCAATCATGGCTTAGGCTTCGATAGAAGTGATTTCAACCTGGGTGAACGGCTGACGATGACCCTGACGTTTCCGATAGTTGGATTTAGCTCTGTATTTGAAAACAAAGATCTTATCAGCTTTGCCCTGTTTGGCAACCTTGGCGGTTACCTTGGCGCCGGCTACGGTAGGAGCCCCTACTTTCACATCGCCATCGTTGACAACAGTCAGAACTTCGTCAAAAACGACTTCCTGGCCTTCTTCAACGTTCAGTTTTTCAACGTTCAGTACATCGCCTTCGCTGACGCGGTACTGTTTGCCACCTGTACGGATAATAGCGTACATATTCTGCACCTCCCTCATTCCAAGACTCGCCGAATACGGTAACTCCTTCCGGAGTTTTTGGGAACCTCTCCGGGCGGTAGTGCCAAATTCACATTCAGCCTTGATAGTTTACTACAAAACGGAAAAAAACGCAAGTTTTTTCCCGTTTCTCCCCGTTTTTTTCCGGGGAAATTTCCTGTTTTTCCTGTATTCCTCAGAAAGGAAACATGCTATAATTATTAGATTGCAAACTGCAGAAAGGTCGTGAGAATCAAAGATGAAAGAAATGATTCGTCTGGTTGGAATCACCAAGGAATTTGAAAACAACCTGATCATCCCTACCCTGAACCTGACAATCTATGACGGGGAATTCGTGACCCTTCTAGGCCCTTCCGGCTGTGGGAAAACCACCATGCTGCGCATGATCGCCGGTCTGGAGACGCCTACGGCGGGCCATATTTTTTTGGACAACGAAGACGTAACCCGTCTGGCTCCCTATAAACGAAACGTGAATATGGTGTTCCAGCACTATGCCCTGTTCCCTCATATGACCGTGGAGGAAAATATCCGCTTCGGGCTGATGATGAAGAAAGTCCCTCAGAAAGAACAGCAGAAACGGGTGGCCGAAGTGCTCCAGCTGACTCAACTGGAAGAGCTGCGCTACCGCCGGCCCCAGCAGATGAGCGGCGGTCAGCAGCAGCGGGTGGCCATTGCCCGCGCCCTGGTGAACAACCCCAAAGTGCTCCTTTTGGACGAACCATTGGGTGCCCTGGACTACAAGCTCCGGAAAACCATGCAGCTGGAACTGAAGAACCTCCAGCAGCGGCTGGGCATCACCTTCATCTATGTGACCCATGACCAGGAGGAAGCTCTCACCATGAGCGACCGGGTCATCATCGTCAACGGCGGGAAGATCGAACAGGACGATCCCCCGGCCCGGATCTACCAGTATCCCCGGAGCCGGTTTGCCGCCAGCTTCATCGGGGAGAACAACTTCTTCCCGGTGCCCGGGGATGACAGCCGTCTCCTTTCCGTCCGGCCCCAGTTCATCAATGTCCGGAGCCTGGAAGAAGCCGCAGCTGCCGGAACCCAGCCTGCCCACACCGGCACGGTGGAACAGATCCAGTTCTGCGGCACCCTGGACAAGCTGTTCATCCGGCTGGATTCCACCCGGGAAATCATCACTGCCTACCAATATTATGATGAATACCGGAAATGGGAAGTGGATGACCGGGTGGCCATCAGCTGGGACGCCAAAGACGGCGTCCAGGTGACGAAATGAAGCGGGGGAAACTGCTGGTGCTGCCGGCCATGGGGTGGCTGACCCTGTTCTTTGCCCTGCCCCTTTTGATCGTGGTGGGCGTATCCTTTGCCTCCCGCACAGCCTACGGACAGGTGGTGTTCCAGTGGACCCTGACCAACTATACCCGGTTCCTGGAACCTCTGTACCTGATGATTTTCGTCTCCACCCTGGCCACGGCGCTCATCACCACTCTGTTCACCTTTGCCATGGGCTATCCGGTGGCCTATACCATCGCCATGGTGCTGCCCAAAAAATGGCAGCAGGCCGGGATCATCCTGGTAATGATCCCCTTCTGGATCAACTTCCTGATCCGTTCCTATTCCTGGGTGATCATCCTCCGGGCCCAGGGGCTGGTGAACACCTTCCTCCTCCACCTGGGAGTGATCCAGGTACCCATGACCCTGCTCTACAACAACTATGCCGTGATGCTGGGAATGGTCTACGCCCTGCTGCCCTTTATGGTACTGCCCATCTACGTTTCTCTGGAACAGATGGACAAGCGGCTGCTGGAAGCCGCCAGTGACCTGGGGGCCGCTCCCTTCACCGCTTTTCGTAAGATCACCCTGCCTCTCACCCTGCCGGGGGTGGCCGCCGGTTCCATCCTGGTGTTCATTTCCTCCCTGGGGATGTTCGTGGTGCCGGACATTATGGGAGGTGCCAAAAGCGCCCTGATGGGAA
The DNA here is from genome assembly GCF_000437815.1 of Acidaminococcus sp. CAG:542. Taxonomy (NCBI): domain Bacteria; kingdom Bacillati; phylum Bacillota; class Negativicutes; order Acidaminococcales; family Acidaminococcaceae; genus Acidaminococcus; species Acidaminococcus sp. CAG:542. Next base: position 13,484 of record NZ_FR902048.1, on the reverse strand, counting down.
ACGTGATCCAGAACCAGTTCCTGGCTGCCCGGGACTGGCCTTTCGGATCCGCCCTGTCCATTATCCTGGCGCTGCTCTCCCTGGTGATGATTGCCCTGTACTACAAAGCCCTGGAAGCCCAGAAAGGAGGGAAGTCCCATGCAGAAAAGCTGGCGTAACGCCACCCTCCTGTCCTATTCCCTGGCCATCCTGGCCTTTTTGTACCTGCCCCTTCTGATCCTGTCCCTGTACTCTTTCAACGATTCCCGGATCAATGCGGTGTGGACAGGGTTCACCCTGAAATGGTACGCATCCCTGCTCCAGAATGACCGGGTGCTGGAAGCCCTGGAAAACAGCCTGCTCATCGCCTCCATCACCACAGTGGTCACCACCGTCATGGGAACCCTGGCGGCCCTGGCCCTCCACCGGTACCAGTACAAATGCAAATTTCTCATCAACAGCCTGCTGTACCTGCCCATCCTGATCCCGGAAATCGTCATGGGGCTGTCCCTGCTGGTGCTGTTCTCCCAGACCGGGATCCCCCTGGGGAAAACCACCCTGATCATCGCCCACATCACCTTCTGCCTCTCCTTTGTGATCATCACCGTGGGAGCCCGGCTGGAAGGCTGCCGGCAGGACCTGGAAGAAGCGGCCAGCGATCTGTATGCCACTCCCTGGCAGGCCTTCCGGTATATAACCTTCCCCATGATCCTGCCCGGGGTGGTGGCCGGTGCCCTGATGGCCTTCACCCTGTCCATCGACGATTTCGTGATCAGCTTCTTTGTGGCCGGGCCCAATTCCACCACCCTGCCCCTGTACATTTACGCCATGGTCAAACGGGGGATTTCTCCCCAGATCAACGCCCTGTCCACCTGCATGATGCTGGTCACCGTCTCCCTGGTGGTGATTTCCCAGCTGCTGCAGAAAAAGGGCTACCATTCTTCCCGAAAGGACTGATGCTGCGTGAAAAAACTTTCCTGGCTCCTGGTCCTGTGTCTGGTGCCCCTGGTGCTTGCTCTTACCGGCTGCAGCAGTGAAAAAAAGCCCGCCGATGACGGGAAACAGGTGCTGAACATTTTCAGCTGGGCGGACAATTTCGACCCGGACATGATCAAAGCCTTTGAACAAAAATATAACTGCAGGGTGAACTACGACGTGTTCGCCAACAACGAGGAGCTTCTGGCCAAACTCCAGGCCGGGGGCGCCCAGTACGATCTGATCCAGCCTTCCGACTATATGGTGTCCACCATGATCAAACTGAACATGCTGGAAAAGCTGGATAAGGACGCCATCCCCAATACCCGGAACATGATGGACACCCTCCAGCATCCCCAGTTCGATCCTAAGGGAGACTATTCCGTGGTCTACACCTGGGGTATGACCGGAATCGTCTACAACAAGAAATACATCAAAACCCCGCCCACCTCCTGGAACGATCTGTGGGATCCCGCCTACAAGGGCCGGGTAATCCTGCTCAACGACAGCCGGGAAGTGTTCGGCATGGCCCTGAAGAAGAACGGCTGGTCCAACAACTCCACGGATCCCGCCCAGCTGGCCAAGGCTTTCCAGGATTTGAAGGCCCTGGCCCCCGATGTGCTGGCTTACGATACGGACAGCCTGAAGCAGAAATTCATTGCCGAAGAAGGCTGGATCGGCACCATGTGGTCCGGGGATGCCTCCTTCAGCTACCGGGAGAACCCCAACCTGGGGTTCGTGATCCCCAAGGAAGGGACCCTGGTGTGGGCGGATACCCTGGCCATTCCCAAAGGGGCCAAACACAAGGAACTGGCGGAGAAATTCATCAACTTCCTGTTTGATCCGGAGGTCAGTGCCAAAAACTACGAAGCCATCGGCTACAACGATCCCAACAGCAATGCCCGGAAGTACCATTCCAAAGAATACCTGGCAGACCCCATGCTGAACACCGCCATCACCCACCTGAAAGAGGGCGAATGGCTCCACGACCTGGGGGACGGGATCACCCTGTATGACAAGTACTGGACAGAACTGAAAACCATACGGTAAGGAAAAGGGACTGTGAAAAAATGATTTCTCATTTTTTCACAGTCCCTTTTTGTCACGGACCGCTTGTGCGGCACCTCTTATTTTGCCTGTTCTTTCTGGCTGTTCTGTACCTGTTTCACTTCCACAGGGATCAGGTTCAGGCCCTGGAGTTCGGCTTTTTTGCCTTTGACGCTGAACACGAAGGTCATCTGCACATTGGGAGCCTTTTTGGCATCGCCGATATACACCAGACGGTCTGCGTCAGCAAATTTGTCCAGACGGACCAGTTTCAGATTGCTGATGCCACCCAGCTGTTCCGTTACACCTTTTTTCATGTTGTCCAGTGCGGCAGCGTTGAAGTTCTTCTGGAGAGCCGGAGAGAAACCGGTGGACACTTCCGCCAGCTGGCCTTTCCCCTGGATCAGTTTGATGACATTGCTGGTAGTAGTTTCTTCTTGGGCCAAGAGGTCACTGGCCGGGCTGGCAAAGCCCAGGCTGGCCATACCCAGAGACAGGACTGCCGTCAGCATCAGAATGATTTTTTTCATGTTGGATCCAACCCTTCTTTTTATCAGATATTGTCTTTTTCGATCCGTTCCATGGCTTCTTTGGTGCCTTCGTGAGTACCGAAAGCACTGAGCCGCAGATACCCTTCGCCCATGGTGCCGAAACCGGCACCGGGGGTCCCTACAATGGCCAGGTCGTTCAGCAGGTGGTCAAAATATTCCCAGCTGCCCATGCCATTGGGGCACTTCATCCATACATAGGGAGAATACACGCCCCCATAGTATTTGTAGCCCTTCTTGTCGAAGGTTTCCATCATCATCCGGGCGTTTTCCCGGTAGTAGGCCAGCATATCCCCGCATTCCTTTTCGCCCACAGGGGACATGGCAGCTTCCGCCCCTCTTTGGACAATGTAGTTCACACCGTTGAACTTGGTGGTCTGCCGGCGGAGCCACATTTTGTTCAGGCTCATTTCCTTCCCTTCCGGAGATTTCCGGGTCAGCTGGAGAGGCACCACCGTGTAGCCGCAGCGGGTACCGGTGAACCCTGCAGTCTTGGAGAAGGAGCAGAATTCAATGGCGCAATCCTTGGCGCCAGGGATGGTGTAGATGCTCCGGGGCATATCCGGGTTGGTGATGAAGGCTTCGTAAGCCGCATCATACAGGATGATGGCGTCGTTCTTCAGAGCGTAGTCCACCCATTCCTTCAGCTGTTCCTTGTTGTAGGCAGCCCCGGTGGGGTTGTTGGGGGAACACAGATAGATGATGTCCGCCTTCACAGCCGGATCCGGCATGGGCAGGAAGTCGTTTTCCGGAGTCCCGTTCATGTACAGGATCTTCCGGTCCCGCATCACGTTGGTGTCCACATATACCGGGTACACCGGATCCGGAACCAGGATCACATTGCTGTCATCGAACAGGTCAGTGATGTTTCCGCAGTCGCTTTTGGCCCCGTCGCTGACGAAGATTTCCTTGGTTTCCAGCTGGACCCCGTGACGGGCATAGTATTTGGCAATGGCTTCGTGAAGGAATTCATAACCCTGTTCGGGACCATAGCCCCGGAAGGTTTCCTTGTGGCCCATTTCCTGGACGGCCTTGGTCATGGCTTCCACCACAGAAGGAGCCAGGGGCAGGGTAACATCCCCGATGCCCATTTTAATGAGCTTTTTTTCCGGATGGGCTTCGGTAAAAGCCTTCACCCGTGCAGCAATATCCGAAAACAGATAGCTTTCCTTTAACTTCGCAAAATTCCCATTCACTAACGCCATATCTGACTCTCCTTTAATGCAAAAGAATGTATTCCTCTTAGGAACCTTTATTTATTGTAAAGTAGCCCTGGAGGAAAGTCAATTATTTCAAACTTTCTTCCAAAATTTCTTCCGGAATTTCGATTTCCCCCTCATAAACCGTTACCGCCGGTCCCTTCAGGGTCATCAGGTCCCCTTCCCCGGTACGGACCTGGAGCAGGCCCCCTTTGGCTTCCACCTTCAGGAATTCATTCCGTCTGCCGGCTTTGCCCAGGGCCACGCAGGCATACCCTACGGCACATGCGCCGGTACCGCAGGCCCAGGTTTCCCCGCTGCCCCGTTCCCACACCCGGAACTTCACATAGTTTTCATCCACCACCTGGACAAATTCCACATTGGTCCGCTCCGGGAAAAGAGGCGAAGTCTCGATGACCCGGCCTACCGCTTCCACCGGTACCGTTTCCACGTCCTCCACAAAGGTGACAAAATGGGGGTTCCCCATGGAAACGGCAGTGCCTTGGACGGTGATTTCCGTTCCGTCCGAACGGGTGAAGGTCACCGGCTGGTCCACACAGGTTTCTCCGGGCCAGTCCATGGGAATGGCGGCCACCCGGGTCTCCGCTTTGCCCATATCCACTTCCGCCAGGACCACCTTCCCGTTTTCCACGGTCATGTGGATGGTCTTGATGCCCCCCAGGGTATCCAGGGTGATGGTATCCTTGTGGGTGAGCCCTTTGTCATAGACATATTTGGCAATGCATCGGGACCCGTTCCCGCACATTTTCCCTTCGGAAGCATCCGCATTGAACATCCGCATCCGGAAATCCGCCTTGTCCGACGGACAGATGCAGATCAGTCCATCAGAACCGATGCCGAACCGCCGGCGGCTCACATATTCAGAGATTTTCCCCGGATTTGGCAGCATCCGGTCCATGCAGTCCACATAAACATAGTCGTTGCCGCAGCCGTGCATTTTGGTAAATTTCATTTTCATGGAGTCTTCCCCCTCATTTTCGCTTGATTTCTTATTATATCATGAAAGTTTTTCTGCTGCACTTGTCCCCAAAAATTAAACAATAAGGCCTGCGTCTTAGGATGAAAAGTGAAGGTTACCTGAAAGTACCTTCTTTCTCTTTTATTTTAGTTATGTTAAACTAACTTAAGACAAAGGAGGTCGTTCTATTATGTTCAAAAAAAAATTACTGACCCTTTCCCTGGGCTTGCTGCTGTGCGGGATAGTATCGGGGACGGCCGGTGCTGCTCCCCAGTTCAAGAACAACAAGGAACTGGCTGCCTATTTCTGGGACCAGATCTTCAACGAGCATCACACAGCCGTTATTGACGAACTGACAGGAGATACCTATATCCAGCACAGTCCCGGATTCAAAGATGGAAAGCAGGCCTTCAAGGAGGGCATTGCCGGTTTCCTGAAAGAGTTTCCGGAAAGCACCGCAGAGATCAAGCATCTGGGGGCGGACGGAGATTTGGTATTCATCCATAACCACATTAAACTGAACGCCAAGGACCGTGGCCAGGCCGCCGTAGATATCTTCCGGGTCGAAAACGGGAAGATCGTGGAACACTGGGACGTAATCCAGGATATTCCGGAAAAAGCGGAAAACACCAACACCATGTTTTAAAAAAAGCTGTTGCCAGAGAGAGAAATCACCAGGCAACAGCCTTTTTTATGCCAGCCAGCGCCCCACCCAATGGTTGATCTGCTCCATAACCTGGATGAGCTGTTCTCCTTCCGAAGAAAGACGGTATTCCACCATTCCGGCAGGATCATCCTGCTCCTGCCGTTCCACCAGATGATTCCGTTCCAGGCCCCGGAGATTTTCCGTAAGGACTTTGGCGCTGATGCCCGTCAGGGTCCGTTGGAGTTCCCGGAAATGGCTGGGATGGTCGGCCAGAGCCAGCAGCAGATCAGTACGCCATTTTCCCTTCAGGACTGCCAGAAAACAATCAAAGGGGCAGTCATAGGTCTTTCCGTCAAATTGAGCCACCTGATTTCCTCCATTCTCTTCACTCTTCACTTTTCCCAATAGTCACCGTATCCACCAGGGTCCCGTCGGGCAGGAAGCACTGGATCCGGAGCTGGTCTTCCTGTTTTTCCAGTACCAGGTAGTTGTCCGTTTCCGGCTGGGGGGCCAGGGTCACATCCAGGGCATGGCGCTTCCAGAGGCTGGGATACCGCACGTCTCCAGCCACGCCGGTAATGATGTAAGAAGGTCCGTGATCTGCCCGCTGGAAATCGTAGATCCTTCCCCGATTCCGATAGGTATGGAGATGGGCACTGAGCACCAGGTCCACCCCGTACCGATCAAAGAGGGGCATCCATTCCCGTCCTTCCGGAGAGAACCCTTCCGCCCGGTCCCGTCCCGGCCGGGTTGCCGGATCAAAGGCATACTGGAGGGGGTCCTTGTGCATCAGCACAATATTCCATTTGCCCTGGTTCCGTGCCATATCTTCCTGGAACCAGGCCTCCTGGTCCCGGGCCAGATCCGGTTCCCATTCCTTCAGTTCCTCGTTCTGGGTGTTCAGTACCACAAAATGCACATCCCCCACGGTAAAGGAATAGAACTGGTTCCGGTATTTTTCCCGTCCGTTGTCCGGCAGGGCGAACCGGTGGAGATACCCTTCCGGCATCCGCACCTTCCAGTTCAGGTCGTAGGTTTCATGGTTCCCCATCAGAGGCGCCACCGGGATTTTTTCCGCCATGGGTTCCACCACCCCGAACCAGGCGTTCCACTGGCTG
>NZ_FR902048.1:0-6923 GCF_000437815.1 Acidaminococcus sp. CAG:542 | reverse complement strand
AAGAAACTGGCGTCCGGGTTCCGCTGCCAGGAAGGCTGGGCGGCAGCCTTCCACACGCTGTAATCCGCCGACTGGGAATCCGGGAAGATCAGGGCCTTGAAGGTATTGCCGGCAAAGGCTTTCAGAGGCATCCACTCCGTGGCCTTCTTTCCCGCCCGGATCCGGTACTCATAGGCCTGTCCCGGTTCCAGCTGTTCCAGCCGGGCCGTATAGATCCAGGTGTCCTTGCCTCCGTCCGTGAATTTTTCTTCCGTCACCGAAGCGGCTGTCAGGGAACTTTCTCCGGCCTTCCGGTATTCCAACACCGGTTCTTCTTTCACCGGATAATCCGACTGCCACTGGATCACCCGGCTCCGGGAGGGATCCGCCGTCATCACCTGCCGGATATTTCGGGCCTCCACCTGGTCCAGCAGATCATAATGGATGGCCGCTCCCCGGGCCTGGTCCACTTTTCCCAGGGCCCAGGTCCGGAACCAGGGAGAAAAATGCCAGACTCCGGCCACCAGGGCCACCGCCAGCGCCAGGAACCCCATAAGGATCCGGCTCTTTTTTATGGAAACGTTCTTCTTCACCGCACTTTTCACTCCTTTAGTTTTGTACTTGCCTGTCTATAGCATAAAAGAATGGCCGCCACAATACAAATACTTTATGGTCATGGGATTTTATACGAAAACAGTATACTGACCAAAAGAATAAAAAGCAACAAGGAAGCAGTATCCTCTTCCTGCATCTTGACACTTCTGAAGAAAAGCTCTATACTGCAGATAACAGATTTAAATTTATCAATATGAAAGGAGGCTGTCAGATGGAAAATCTTGCTTTTAAAGCCCGTTTGTTCAAGGCCCTGGGCGATGAAAACCGGCTCCACATCCTGGAACTGCTCCAGGGCGGAGAGCGGTGCGCCTGCGTGCTGCTGGAAAATCTCCATCTGTCCCAGCCCACCCTTTCCCATCATATGAAGATCCTGTGCGACGCAGAGCTGGTCACTGGCCGGAAAGAAGGCAAATGGGTCTACTATACCCTGAACCGGGAAACTGCCCGGGAACTGGAAGCCCTGATCCGGGAACTGTTCCGGGAAACCCCGTCCTTCAAGCCGGCGGACTGCAGCTGTCCCAGATGCCCGTAAAATTTTTTGCGTTAATGAATTGATAAATTTCAATCTATAAATTTATTTTTGGGGAGGAAGCTATTATGGAAAGAAAACAGGTACAGATTTTTGAACAGGCCATATGCTGCCCTACAGGACTTTGCGGTCCCTCCATCGATCCGGAACTGCTGCGGATTTCCGCCGTACTGGACACCCTGGAAAAACACGGCATCCCAGTAGAGCGGTAAAAAGGAAAGGGGTTGGAAACACTATGAGCCAAATGGAAAACAAGATGGGCATCAGCACGTTCCAGCGGTATCTTTCCCTGTGGGTTTTCCTTTGTATGGCGGCCGGTGTACTGGTGGGCCATTTCCTGCCGGCGGTTCCCCGGTTCCTGGACCGGATGCAGATTGACGGGATTTCCATTCCCATTGCCATCCTGATCTGGATCATGATCTACCCCATGATGATGAAGGTGGATTTCCAGAGCATCCGGGAAGTGGGCCGGCATCCCAAGGGACTTTTTGTCACCTGGGTCACCAACTGGCTGATCAAACCCTTTACCATGTACGGCCTGGCCGCCTTCTTCTTTTATCAGGTGTTCCAGGCTTTCATTCCCCGGGACCTGGCTACCCAGTATCTGGCAGGAGCCGTACTCCTGGGGGCCGCTCCCTGCACTGCCATGGTCTTTGTCTGGAGTACTCTGACCAAGGGAGATCCGGCCTATACGGTGGTCCAGGTGGCTACCAATGATCTGATCATCCTGGTGGCCTTCGTGCCCATTGTCAAATATCTGCTTGGCGTATCCCATGTAACGGTGCCCTACAGTGTGCTGTTCCTGAGCATCTTCCTGTTTGTGGTGATTCCCCTGGCGGGAGGGATCCTGACCCGGATCACAGTGATCCGCCGGAAAGGGGAAACCTATTTCAACAAGGTCTTTGTCCACAAATTTGATCAGGCCACCACCTGGGGCCTGCTGCTGACCCTGTGCATCATCTTCAGTTCCCAAGCCCAGGTGATTCTCTCCAATCCCTTCCATATCCTGCTGATTGCCATTCCCCTGGTGCTCCAGACCTATCTGATCTTTGCCATTGCCTACGGTGCCAGCAATCTGCTCCACCTGCCACACAGCATCGCCGCTCCCGCAGGGATGATCGGAGCCTCCAACTTCTTCGAACTGGCCGTAGCCGTAGCCATCGCCCTGTTCGGAGTCACCAGCCCCGCCGCCCTGGCCACCACCGTCGGTGTCCTGACGGAAGTGCCGGTGATGCTGAGCCTGGTGAAGATAGCCAATAGAAAATAAGGGGGATGCTGCACGTTATGTGCAACACCCCGGCCTCATAAGCCGCGTAGCGGCTCGGTCTCGAGTCTCGAGACCTGAAGAGGGGGCTGTTGCGAACGCAGCAGCCCCTTTTTTATTTCGTCAATTCCGTCAATGTCCCGGCGATGATCCGGGCCACCTTGGCAGTACTTTCCAGTTCCACCGATTCATCGGCGCTGTGGATGGCGTGGGTATTGGGGCCCACGCTGACCAGATCCAGTTTGGGATTGGCCTTGTAGAAGAAACCGGTTTCCAAGCCTCCGTGCATGGCCACAATCTTGGGTTTCCGTCCCATGACTTCTTCGTGTACCCGTTCCATGGCCGGCCGCAGGACACTGTTCCGATTTTCCGTCCAGGCCGAGAAAATAGTCCCCACTTTTACGGCAAAACCGGTGACTTTGGCAAAGACCGGCATGGTCCGGACAAATTCCTCCAGTCTTTCATTGGAAGAAGAACGGGGAAAGTATTCCAGATCCAGTGATCCATCCTGTACTTTGACAGTCCCCATATTGGCCGAAAGATCCGGAAGTTCCGCCATCTGCTGGTTCATGGCAAAGACTCCCGTATGGAGCAGCACCAGAAGATCCGTCACCTGGGCCGTATCTTCTTCAGACCATACCTGACGGGGATTTTCCACTTTCTGGGCCGTAAGATCCAACGTCTTTTCCACATCCCCATAAACAGCCTGCTGGCTGGCCTTTTCTTCGGCCACCAGTCTGCCGGCCTGTTCCATTTTGTCCGCCGGCAGGGCAATCAGGGCCCGGGCCTGGGACGGAATGGCATTGGCTGCCGCTCCCCCGGAAAGATCGTCCAGACGGTATGGAATCCCCGCCTGTTCCATCCGTTCCAGTGCCATGGCCAGTGCCTTGATGGCATTGCTCTTCCCTTTGTTGATGGTTTCCCCGGAATGGCCGCCCACAAACCCATTGGCAGCAATTTCCAGTGCCCCGTCATAGGGATTGTCTTCTTTCGTCAGCTTCCGGGTGAAATCCACATGGACACTGCCGGCGGACGCCACCACGATCTGATCTGCGGCTTCACTGTCGCAGTTGATCACATACTGAGCATCCTGGAGCCAACGGGGATCCAGATTCATGGATCCGGTCATATGGACTTCTTCATCCACCGTAAAGATGAGACGCAGGGGCCCATGGGCAAAATCCTGCTGGAGCAGGAACAGGAAGGTGGCGGCGGCAATGCCGTCATCAGCTCCCAGGCTGGTGCCATCTGCCCGAAGGATATTCCCTTCCCGGATCATCCGGATGGGATCTTTCAATGGATCATACGCCACCCCCGGTTTTGCCACACAGACCATATCCATATGGCCCTGGAGAATGGTACGGGGCACCGTTTCACAGCCTTTGGAAGCCGGCACGTCTGCAATGATGTTGTTGACCTTGTCCTGATGGACCTGGGCTCCCAACGCACGGAGCCGGGACGCCAGATAATCGCTGACGGCCTTTTCATGGCCGGACTTCCGGGGATGAGCAGCCAGACCGGCGAACTCTTTCAGGATTCCCTCAATGATTTCCTCATCAGACAGATTGAGCATGGCCGAACCTCCTTATTTCCCGGCATTAAAGTCCATGGCCGTCTTGGCATACAGCATGGCACCGCCCAAGAGAGCACTTTCATCTACCGTATAATGGCAGGAATGCTGAGGATAGATAGCCCCGCACTTGGGATTCCGGATACCCAGCAGTGCTACGGCACCAGGGACTTTGTCCATGAAGAAGGCGAAATCTTCGCCGCCCATGGTCCCCGGTTCGGAAACCGGCGCATCGGATCCGATGACTTCCCGGGCTGCGCCCTGGACCACCTGAGCCATATGCTGGTCATTGATTACCGGCGGGCACAGGACAATATTCTTGGTGGTTGCCTTGGCTCCAAAAGCGGCAGCCGTTTCACTGGCCACCCGGTCGATCAGCTTGGGCAGCTGGGCATTGATTTCCTTGCTGAAGCAGCGGCTGGTACCGGCCAGATGGGCGTTTTCCGCCACTACGTTCCACCGTTCCCCTGCGGTGACTTCACCCACCGTAACCACGACCGGATCCATGGGAGAGAAGTTCCGGCTGACCAGGGTCTGCAGGTTGCTGATCACTGCGGCCTGGACCACTGCCGCATCAATGCATTCCTGAGGCGTGGCTGCATGGCCGCCCCGGCCTTTGATGTCAATGGTGAACTTGTTGGCGCCGCCCATCCGGGGACCTGCGTCACAGCAAACATGGCCGGCATCCACATCGAACCACACATGGATGGCAAAGCAGCCGTCCACACCTTCCAGGGCGCCCTGTTCAATCATGGAAGGAGCACCGGTAGCCACTTCTTCTGCCGGCTGGAAGGCCAGTTTCACCGTGCCGCACAAGTCTTTTCTCATATCTTGGAGAATATGGGCAGCCGTCAGCATCATGGAAATATGGCAGTCATGACCACAGGCATGCATTACACCGGTATTTTCGCTGGTAAAAGGAAGACCAGTATCTTCCGTAACGGACAGGGCATCAATATCGCCCCGGAGCAGGATGGTCTTCCCGGGCTTTTCCCCTTTGATGGTAGCCAGGATACCGGTCTGGAGTCCGCAAGGAACCCAGGATACACCGATCTTATCCAGCTCTTCCTTGATGACCTTGCTGGTATTGAATTCCTTTTCACTGAGTTCAGGATGCTGATGAAAATACCGTCTCATCTGAACCTGATAATCACTGTATTTCTGTGCAACTGTTTTCATATCCATCTTTACCGTCTCCTTATTTTTCATACATCAGGACATGCATCTATCAATCAGACAATCAGAACAGCGTTGCAAAATATCCGGCGATCATTACAGAAGTAATGGTCACGGATGTAAATCCCCCTACGATCATGCTGGGAAAGATATTGGCCATCAGATAGCCTCGTTCTTCGCTGTTGGCAGCCAGGGTGCTGCAGGTCATTTCCGTCAGCAGGGCATCTGCCGGGAAACCGTACAATGCAGTCAGACCGTTGGCAAACGCCAGAGGGAAAGAAACCTTCATAAGCTTGGAAATCACATAAGCAAATACCGCCATGCCCACCACAGCGACCACAACCAGGATGATCATGGGAACAATCAGAGAAGAAAGCATATCAGGAGTGCAGTTTTTCAGTCCGTCAAACACGAACATCATCAGAGCAAAGGTGGTGATCCAGAAAGAGCCGGCCCGGGTCAATGCATTCTGATCCAGGAACCCGATGTAGGTAAAGGCCACGCTGAGGACCAGTGCCCAGATAGCGCCGTTCACCGGAGTGACTTTCCCCATGATGATGGCCAGCCAGGCCACCAGACCCATCTTGGTCATAATCATCACAGGGGTGTTCATCATCTTGGGAAGCGGAGGCAGCAGGGTTTTCCGCTGTTCCTTTTCACTGGCCATGGCGGACATGCCCACATGGGAGTTGGCTTCGATCTGTTCCGGAGTCAGCACCACTTCACCGGACCGCAATTGCTTCAGCAGCCGTTTCCCTTCCATGTGAAGGCAGAAGGCTGTCAAAGGATATCCGGCAAAGCCCTGGATGCAGTAGGTGGCCACGGCAAATACGGAAGCTTCCGTAAGACCGGCTTTCAAGGCTGCCTTCTGCATGATGGTGGTGGAAACGATTCCCCCGGTAAGAGGAGGAATCCCGGCGATGACCAGGGTCCGGTCCATCATCAGGGAGCCTGCATAGTACCCGATGACACACATGCCCAACAGGCCGAACAGGCAGATGATGACGGTTCTCCACTGCTTGATCAGCTGTTGCAGACTGATAATGGTACCGATATGGACCAGCAGCAGGAAAATGCCAATGGTATTGCCAAAAGGCATCAATCCGGAATTGGTGACCAGTTCTTTCGGGAAAATGGTCCAATACCCCAGCAGCATCACACAGGCCGTAACGAATACGGAAGGCACCCATGCCCTGGACCAATGTGACACCAGTTCACCGATAATGTAAGCTACACCACAAGCTACAAAAGCCAGGGCGAAGTTGTAATACCACATAATACCAACCCCACTTCAATCAACAGATTTCTCTTCCCTGCATTCCTACTCTTCTACCCTGCTATGGGAAGTAACGTGTATTGTTATACTACTTTTCGTTCTGTTTTTCAAGAGTTTTGTAAAGTTTTTTATTCTGTTGTTTTCTTGAAGAGGTATATTGTTTTAATTTGTCTGTGGCATTTACACTTAATAAGATATAATTATAATATATAAAATAAAAGGTGATTTATTGTTTTTCCAATGTCCTTGCAGGCTATAGATTTTGAATGAAAAAAATAGGCGGCCGGGAAGGGCGGGCCTCCGGCACGCCTCTACCACGTTGGTGTCGGGCTATAGAGCCAGTGGTCCCAGGAACGGATCCATCGACAATCCCGTTCCTGTGGTTTCCGTTGAAATCAATGACCCCAACGATGCAGGGGCTCACCGCAGGCAAGCCCGTCCCGGCCGCCCAAAGGGCCGCAAATTCAAAAGCAGATGCCTCCGTATCTGGTATCTATCCGCCGCTGACACAAAA
>NZ_FR902047.1:7558-23690 GCF_000437815.1 Acidaminococcus sp. CAG:542 | reverse complement strand
TTCTCAAAGTTCGTCTCACTGTCTCAGCGACATCTTGTTTATTTTATCAAGAAACTTTCATCTTGTCAACAACTTTTTTATTTTCTTTCGAAAACATTCGGCTGTTGAGAAAGTTTCCCGATGTCACTCTCTCTCGAGAATGCTTAATTATAATACCACACTTATGGGAAACCTTCAATTTCGGTATTTAAGTTTATTATTTCGTTATTTAAGTTTATTTACGTATATTTTACTTTTATACCTGTTTTTTACATTCTTTAGCTTCATTTTTTATTTTAATTCGTTTTGTTTATAAAAGAACGTTTAATTGTTCGATACGGTTCGGACAATTAAACGTTCTTTTATTTATTTTATCCAATCATTTGATTTTATTTAACTTGGCTGCCAGTTCTTCCGCAGAAGGATCATCCCCGGTGCTGGTGATAATAGGCTGCTGTCCCATCATCACTGTATCTCCGCTGGCATAGGCTTCCGGCGCGGTCTTGTTGTTGTGATACACCGCAGCCAGATTCCCCATGACAAAATAGGACCGCTCTTTGCTGGACATGGATCCGGTGGCGCTGGGTGTCAGGAACTCTTTCTTGTTCACATAGACCACCCCATCTTTGTCATCCACATGTTTGTTGCTCCAGGCGTTCAGCTTCTTTACGTAGTTTTCCCGCCGTTCCGTACAAGTAGGATGGTCGCTCCAATGGATGTTCATATCCCCGTACTTTTCCAGGAACCGCTGCCATACGGCAGCCGTAGCTCCTGGGTTGTAATTGGTGTGGGTGATGTAATCAAAGGCCAGGTTGTCCGCTTCCCATTCCATGGGTTTGGACAGATGGACGTTCCGGGTATAGGTATACAGCTGACCGATTGCCCCGCTGGCAATCCCTCCGGTTGCCGCATTGGCCATTTCCGCCAGCACTGCAGCATTCAGAGACTTCTTGACGCCCTGGAGAGGATGGTCTTTCTGCCCATGGCCCAGTTCATGGCCGATGACCACAGCAATTTCATCATCCATGGGCATCAGATTGAAGATGCCCCGGTACACATTCACATTGTGCCCAATGGTGCAGTAGGCATTGGCATCATCATTGGGGCTGATGAAGTAGTTGTAGGGTTTCTTGTACACCGTAGGATCCACAGCAGCGATTCCGGCGGTCACATTGCTCATAATGGTATCCAGCCGGCTGTTCAGATACTCATCTTCATCCACCCCTTCTTCCTTCTTCATTTGTTCGAACCATTCCTGACGGCCCTTGTCCGTATTGTTGTAGGTCTTGTAGACCCCCATCACCTTGTCCCTGTACATGGTGCCGGCAATGGCAGTACCCAGTACGTCCACCAGCACCCCGCCGGCTTCCGCCTGCTGCGGAGGGATCACCGTTCCCGTCACGGCTCCCAGGCCCAGCATTCCGGCCAGTGCACACCCCATCAGTCGATTCTTCCACAATTTCATCCCAAGTCACTCCTTTATCCAATATGCCTGTCTCATGGTTTTGCCGGCAGTTTCCCGGTCCCCGTCCCCCTATGGCTCGTTCTCCTGTTATTGTAACCCAAAACAGACAGCCGGACCACTCCCCGTCCGCTGTCTGCTTCAGCTGCCGGGAAGAACGTTTCTTACGTTACACTCCCAGCTTCATATTCAGGTCGATGATACCCACAGCATAAGGGGCAATTTCATATTGTCCGAAGACAAAATGGATATGTCCTTCCTGGTCCAGATAATAGTTTTCCGGCAATTTTTCCAAGCCCTTGAAATCCTGGAAGAAATAGTGTCCTTTTCCGTAATCTGTATTCCACAGGGCCTTGTTGATCTTGTCCAGGGTAAAGTTCCCTCTCAAGGCCGGTGTCAGGACCTTCTGCCAGGGAACCAGCTTTCCGGTTTCCAGATCAAAGGTCTTCCCCAGTTCCCAACTGGTGGGATGGGCTGCCCTTTCCACAAAATCATAGCCGTAGGTCTGGAAGGAGAGATACCGTTCTCCATGGTAGCTGACTGCAAAATCCACCCGGGAAGTGAGTTTTTCCTCCATGGTATTGGCCTTGTTGTAATTCTCCCGGGAAATTTCTGCCTGTTTTTCAAAATACCGGGTAATTCTCCGGGACACTTCCGGTTTGCCCATGACCCTCACCTGAGGATAGTGGATCAGCAGATCTTTCTCCCGGATGATCCCGCTACGGATCACCACACCGTTCTGGGCATAGACTGCCTGGCCTGGTACATGGCTCTGGAGTTCCTGTTCAATCACATGGTGAGCCGCTTCGGAAGGAGTGACCGACTGAGCCTGGACGGCTCCTGTTCCAATAAAGGCTATGAACCCTGCCAACAGAGCAGTGCCGGCAAAGGCACGGATTTTTTTCTGATCCATCGTACATCTTCCTTTCCCTTTTCTCCATCGACTGTATTATACAAAGACTCTTCCCCTGGTGCAAGACGCATCGCCAAAAGAGCTACTCGTTGAGGGAATAGACCACATGGACGGTTTTCCGGGTAGGTACTGGCCGCCCGGAGGCATCCAGGGCCGGTGAAAAACTCCACTGCCAGGCGCTTTTCAGGGCTGCCCGGTCCAGCCGGTCATACCCGGAGCTCCCTTCCAGCCAGGCGGAGGTCACTTCTCCCCCGGCGCTTACCGCCACCCCCACCAGGGCAGTCCCTTCTTCCCCGGAAGCCCGGGAGGCCTGGGGATAGATTTTGCTGTAGCCGGTGAGGCTGGCATCCCGGCTCCGGTCGCCGGCCTCTTCTCCCTCTCCTTCTCCGCCCCCGCCGGAGGTTCCGGTTCCGCCTTCCGAAGCGCTCTCTCCATTGCCGCTGCCTCCGGTTGTTCCTGTTCCCGGAACTTCTCCGCCGCTCCCCTGGGACGAGCCGCTCCCGGACAAGGTGCTGTCCGCCGTTTCCCCGGAGGAACCGGCCGGTGCCTGGACTTCTCCCTGGTCACTGACCCGGCTGGGGGCTTCCAGCAGCTGTTCCAACAGAGCCTCCCTGGCTGTTTCCCCAGATTCCCGGGATGCCGGTGTTCCCCCGCCAACTGGTTCCCCGAGAACGCCCTGGTTTCCGTTTCCCGTCCCCCGGGTCTTTCCGGAGTTTCCTCCAGCCGGCCCCAGCTCTGCCAGATGGACCCGGATGGGTTCCGCCCCTTTGTCCGGCAGGGAACGATGAGCATAGAGCAGGGCTCCTCCGGCGGACAGCAGGACCAGGTGGATCACCAGGGACAGCCGGACATACCGGCTCCACTCAGGCTTTCCCATGGTCTTCTCCTGTGGAGACGGACAGGGAGAAATCTTCCAGGCCCGCCCGTTTCAGTTCTCCCATAATGCCCATGACCCGGCCGTAGCTCACTTCCTTGTCCGCCCGGAGATTCACCGTCTGTCTGGGATTTTCCCGGGCCGCAGCCGCTCCTTCCCGGAGCAGTTCCTCCAGGGTCACCTGATGGTCCTGGAACCAGATGGTCCCGTCCCGGGGCAGGG
The DNA here is from genome assembly GCF_000437815.1 of Acidaminococcus sp. CAG:542. Classification (NCBI taxonomy): domain Bacteria; kingdom Bacillati; phylum Bacillota; class Negativicutes; order Acidaminococcales; family Acidaminococcaceae; genus Acidaminococcus; species Acidaminococcus sp. CAG:542. The sequence continues at coordinate 20,240 of NZ_FR902047.1, read as the reverse complement.
TCACTTCCACCTGAGCCTTCTGCTGGAGCTGTCCCCGGCCTTCCGGCAGTTCCACCGGCACCCCTTTCTGCTGGGTCATGTACATGGTGCACACAATGAAAAAGATCAGCAGCAGGAACACCATGTCGATCATGGGAGAAATCTGGATGGAGGGCTTTTTGTCCCCTCCGGAACGATGGAGATGGATCATGCCCCCTGCCCTCCCTGGCCGGGCATTTTCCCGGCATTTTCCATAAAGGCGTTGTCCATCTGCTCCACTTCCTCCATCACCGTATTCACCTTCTGGGAGAAATAGGTGTGGAAACAGATGGTGGCAATGGCAATGAGCAGTCCGAACACTGTGGTGATCATGGCTTCCGCCACCCCGGCGGTCACTCCCAGAGGATTTTCCCACCGGTCTCCCAGAGCCTGGAAGGAGGACATCATGCCGGTGATGGTCCCCAGGAGCCCCAGGATGGGGGCCAGGGTCACGATGACGGACAAGTAGTTCAGCCCTTTTTCAAACTGGTTCACCAGCTGCTGGCTCTCCCCCAGGATATAACTTTCCTTTTCCCGGACGGCAGATGGCGCCGTCAGGAGTTTTTTGCCCAGTGCCGCCTGGGCTCCCGGTGTTTCCCAGGTCCCGTCCAGCAGTTCCTGCCATTTTCCCTGCCGGACCTGCCGGCAGAAGGTCCGGGCATAGGCTCTTCCGGAATCTTCCCGGCGGTAAAAAGCCAGCCGTTCCAGGATAATAGTCAGGGATGCCAGAGAACAGAGCAGAAGGGGCCACATGACCACCCCGCCCCGGAGAAAAAATGTCCACCCATGCTGCAGCCAACCAATCATCTAATTATGCCTCCCTGTTTTCCAGTATTGTATTGAGTCTTGCCAGCTCTCTTTTTTGCTGTTCCGGATCCGGACAGATCCGGATTTCCAGTCCCTCTTCTCCCTGCCGGACCTGGAAGGGAACCTGGTAGGCCGCTTCCAGATTTTCCTTCCGGAGCACCTGTTCCGGTGTCCCCTGGGCCAGCAGCTTTCTCTGTCCCAACAGCAGCAGCCGGGTGCAGTACCGGGCCGCCTGGCCGATGTCATGGAGGGACAGGACCACGGTCCGCCCTGCCCGGGCCAGGTGCCGGCTCAGTTCCAGCACGGTGTTTTCATACACCAGATCCAGCTCTGCGGTAGGTTCATCCAGCAGGATCACCGGGGTCTGCTGGATCAGGATCCGGGACAGCAGCACCCGCTGCCGCTGTCCCCCGGAAAGATCCGTCACTGGCCGCTCCTGCATATTCCCCAGACCGAAGACCTCCAAACAGTCCCGGGCCAGAGCTCTTTCCCGGCCGCCTTCCTGCTGGTGCCAGTCCAGATAGGGATACCGGCCCATGAGCACCACCTGTTCCGCCGTATAGGCAAAGGGCAGTTCCCGTTCCTGGGGCAGATAGCTGACCTTTCGGCTCAGAGCCTGCCGGTTCCAGGATTCCAGAGGTTTTCCTTCCAGTTCCAGGGTCCCGGACTGGAGGGGCAGGATCCCGGCCAGGGCCTTCAGCAGGGTACTCTTCCCTGCCCCGTTGGGGCCGATGAGCCCTACGCACTCTCCCGCTTCCAGGGTGAAATCCAATCCCGTCAGCACCGGTTCCCGGCCATAGCCCAGGCTGCCCTTTTCCATTGCAAATTCCATATCAGTATCCTTTCAGCAGAGGTTCCTGCCCCTGAGGGAACAGGACCTTCCCATAGGCCCCGTTGGCCAGGGCCCGGATGCCGTACACCGCCATGGGAGAAGCATCGTACACGTACCGGTCCGGCAGGGCCACCCGCCGTTCCAGGCCTTTCAGCCCCTGGAGGGCCGGATCGGCGAAGAACTGCTGCTGGAATTTTTCATAGTCCGCCTTTTCCTCTCCATAGGGCAGGGCTACCAGGAAAAAGTCCGGATCCGCCTGGAGGATGGCTTCCCGGGTCAGGGGCTGGCCGTTTTTCAGCCCGGCCCGGCTGAGGCCGTTCCCCACATGGGCCCGGCGGCACAGGTCGTCATACAGGGACCCGGAGCCTCCGTACCGGCTCATAAGGGAAACCAGCAGGCCCACCGGTTCCGGGCCCTGCAGATTCTTCAGGACCCGTTCCGTCTCTTCCAGTTCTCCGTCCATCCGGGCCAGGACCTGTTTCCCGGCTTCCGGCCGGTCCAGAGCCCGGGCCATGAGCCCCACATTGTCACGGATTTCCTCCACAGTCACCGGACCCCGGCAGACCACCACAGGAATCCCCATTTCCTCCACTTTCTGGATCAGCCCGGGATCGGACCAAGTGGAAGCCAGGAACAAATCCGGTTTGGTCCGGGCCACGGTTTCCGGAGTCACCTGCCGGAGCACCGGTTCCAGGTCACGGGTTTCTTCCGCAATGAAGGAAATCCCCGGTTCCCGGTCCAGGTAATAAACCCCGGCCAGATGGTCTGCCGGCACCAGGGTCAGCAGGGTCTCATCCAGATGGAGGGAATCCGTCAGGATCTTTTGGGGAGGCCGGGCCAGACGGACCGTCTTTCCCCGTACATCCTCCACCGTATAGCCTCCCTGTTCCGGAGCGGCAGGGCCGCAGCCGGCCGTCAGGAGCAGAAACAGGATCCCCAGGATCCGCAGCAGTTTCATAGATCTTCTCCTTTGCAAAAAAAGATGGGGCTGTTGCCCATGCAGCAGCCCCTGGTTCAACTGAAGAAATGGATACGGGCCCGGTTGCCTCCCGGAGCCACATAATACAGATTCCCCATCCGGAGCTTCCCGTCAATCAGTTCAAACTGGGGAGCCACAATGTCGCCCCCGTCGGATTTGATTTCCACATCGCTGAATTTCAGCTGTTTGTACTGGTTGGAAAAAGTCCCCTTGATGGAATTGAATTTGATGATGGCATAAATGCCCTTGCCGGAATAAAAGGATCCGTAGGTGAGGGTAGACCGGCTGTTCCCGTCGCAGAGCATTTTCAGGTCCAGCTGGACCAGCGTCCGGAAGTAGGGAATGTTGGTAGCATCCTCACTGTGGAGATCATGGCCCATGACGCTTACATTGTAGGCTTTGGTATCGATGTTGAACCCGCCCCGGGCGTCGCAGGTCCCTTCAAACACATCCGCCGTCACGTTCTGGGCATCGATGTACCCGTCCGCATACTTGAAGTTCCCTTTCACATTGGTGAACCGCAGTCCCGGCAGGTTCAGCTTGGGCATGTACAGTTCCCCCACGATCACCGGATCCGGCAGTTCCCCGGTTACGGTGGCGCTGGCGGTAACCCGTTCCTTGATGTCCAGGCCGGTGCCCAGGGAGGAAGGATTCAGCTCCTTGATCCCCAGTTTCAGGTCGTAGGTGGAAACCTGGGGTTTCAGGTCCACACTGCCCTGGATGTCCACTCCCTTGCCTTCCAGGGTCCCTCCCAGTTCCCCGGTGGAAAAATCAATGGTCAGCTTGTCGCTGCTGTTGTACCGCAGGTCCGCATTCACATCCTGGAAGGCATGAATCCGCTGTTTGTAGCAGGCAGTCAGTTTGCAGTGGTTCAGCTTCACATGGGCATCCACGTTTTTCAGCTTGATGTCGAATTTTTTCTTCCGGCCCTTCTGCTCAGCCGGTTTGGGTACTTCTGCCGCCCGGATCCCCCGGATATGCATGTTCTCCGTAAAGGTCAGCTGGATTTCCGCCTCATTGAGCTCCAGTTCCTGGATGGTCCGGGTGCTGATCCGTTTCAGCACAATGTCCAGAGGCCGTACCTGGAAGGAGCCGCTGGGGATGAAGACCCGGTTCCCGTCATGGCTGCCCTTCCATTCCAGGTTTTCGAACCGCACATGGCCCATGGGGGTGGCCGTCAGCCGCTCCACGGTAATGGTCCCGTCAAAGAAATGCTGTTTGGCCATTTCCCGGTTGAAAATCTGGGCCGCATGGACACTGGCAATGTAGGCCAGCCACACCAGCACCAGCAGACTGGCCAGGAAGCTCAGCAGGATCCATTTGATTTTCCGGCGGTGCTTCTGGAGAAACCCTTTCAACCTTTTCATGGCTGATTACCGCAGGGCAGAGACCGCTTCCTGCATATCCGGAGCCCCAAAGACGAAGGACCCGGCCACCAGCACGTCAGCCCCGGCGTCCCGGCAGGCTTTGGCAGTTTCCCCGTTGACCCCGCCGTCCACTTCGATGAGCACCTTCAGATTCCGTTCCCGGATCATGGCCTTCAGCCGGCGGATCTTGTCCACGCTGGTGGGGATGAATTTCTGCCCCCCGAACCCCGGGTTCACGCTCATGATCAGGATCATGTCCGCATAAGGAAGGATTTCCTCGATCTGGCACAGGGGCGTGGCCGGATTCAGGGCCACCCCGGCCTGGATGCCCTTGCTGTGGATGGACTGGAGCAGCCGGTGGAGATGATGGGTGGCTTCCGCATGGACACAGATCAGGTCCGCGCCGGCAGCAGCAAAGCTGTCCACATAATTTTCCGGATTCTCCACCATCAGATGGCAGTCAAAGAACATGTCCGTCCGTTTCCGGAGGCATTTCACCACCGGAGCCCCGAAGGTCAGGTTGGGAACGAACTGGCCGTCCATCACATCGATGTGGCACCAGTCGGCACCCGCATCCTGGATGCGGGCCACTTCTTCGGCCAGACAGGAAAAATCGGAAGACAAAATGGAAGGAGCGATGATGGTCATGATTTTTTTCCTCTTTTCTTTGGTTCCGCCAATTCCTGACGGATCGTGCAATAGGAAGCATAACGGCTGGGAGCGATTTCGCCCCGTTCCAGGGCCGCCTTGACTTCACAGTCCGGTTCATGGGTATGGGTGCAGCCGGTGAAGCGGCAGCAGCCTTCCCGCTGCCGGATTTCCCGGAACCCGTCGGCGGCATCCTCCATCTGGAGTTCCGCCAGATCGATGTTCCCGAAGCCGGGGGTATCCACAATGTAGCCGCCTCCAAAGGGCAGCAGCTGGGCAAACCGGGTGGTATGCCGGCCCCGGCCGATTTTGCTGCTTACATGGCCGGTTTTCAGGGTCAGGGAAGGATCCAGATGGTTCAGCAGAGTGGATTTCCCGGCCCCGGAAGGTCCCCCGAAGGCCACAATGTGGCCCCGGACCTGTTCCAGGATGGGTTCCAGCCCCATTCCCTCCCGGGCTTCCACCGGATACACCGGATAGCCCAGGGGCTGGTAGACCGCCTGGAACCGTTCCACCAGCCCTTCCGGCGCCAGGTCCCGTTTGTTCAGTACCAGAGCGGCCGGGATTCCGGCTGCTTCCGCCAGGGCCAGCAGCTTGTCCACCAGCAGGAAACTGGGATCCGGGTCACTGCAGGCGAAGACCGCCATAAGGCAGTCCAGATTGGCCACCAGAGGCCGCTGGAGCAGATTCTTCCGGGGCAGCACCTGCCGGATCATCCCTTCGGTGCCCTGGGCTTCCAGTTCCACCCGGTCCCCGGCAGCCATGGTGAACCGTTTCTGCTTCATCCGGCCCTTCACCTTGCAGGTGTACAGGATGCCGTCTTCTCCGGCCACATAGTAGTAGCCGTTGTAGGTCTTGATGATTCTTCCAATGGGATTGCTCACAGAGATTTATCCTCCGCCAGTTCTCCGTTCACGTAAATCTGGACGCTGGCCCCGGACCCCACATTTACGGTCCGGGTGATCCGGGTACCGGGAGCCACCGAATCGGAGAAGATGGTCCGGGTACTGCTGTCATCGGAAACGATGATCTTCACATTCTTGGCGCTGCCGCTGCCGGGAACCGTGTACCCGATGGTCCGGGTGCTGCCCCCGCCGCTGCTGCCGGAGCTGCTCCGGCTCTTCTTTTCTTCTTTTTTGCCGGCGGATACCACCAGGCTCACCGCGCCGCCCCGGTCCATGACGGAGCCGCTGCCGGGATCACTGGACAGGACCGTGTCCTTGGCCTGGTCGCTTTCCTGGGTCTGGATGCTGCCGATGGTGAGTCCCACACTGCTCAGCTGGTTCCGGGCTTCTGCCAGGCTCATGCCGGCCAGGCCGGGCACCACCGTCTGGTTGCCGCTGATGTTCACCACCAGGTCCACACTGGTCCCTTCGCTGACTTTCTGTTTGGGGGCGATGCTCTGGGACAGTACGGTTCCTTTCCCGGCCCCCGCCTCATACTTCACAGTCACGGTGCCCACCTTCAGCTTGGCTTTTTCCAGCATGGTGGTGGCTTCCGCCAGGGTCTTCTTTTTCAGGTCCGGCACCACCCCCGGTTCCGGTCCCTTGCTGACCACCAGCTGGATCTTCCGTCCGGCCTTCACCCGGCTGTGAGCCGCCGGATTCTGCTTGATGATCACCCCCGGGGTGGCAGTGGCATCATAGGCTTCCGTCAGGGTATACCCCAGTTTGTCCTTGGTCAGGATGGCTTCCGCCTCTACAATGGTCTTGCCCTTCAGGTCCGGCACCGTCACATCCCCGCTGGTGTAGCTGAGGATGGCATAGATGACCCCGGACAGGAGCACAATGGCCGCCATGAAAAAGGCCAGAAGCTTCTTTTTCCCGTATTTTTCCAGGAGGGTTTCCGGCTCTTCTTTTTTTTTCGGATCCGGTTTCTCCGGTCCCGCTGCCGGGCTCTTTTCAGCCGCTTCTGCAGTCTGGGGCTTCAGCAGCCCGTCCAGCATGTCGCTTTTGCTGATTACCATGGTCTCGTCGCTGACCGGGTGCTTCCGGGCATCGTTCCAGGTCTCTTCTTCCCCGCCCATATCTCCCAGGAGATGGGTCTGGGCACGCTTCAGATCCGTAAGAAAATCATCGGCGGTGGCATACCGGAGCCGGGGATTCTTGGCCAGGGCCTTGGTGATGATATTGTCCAGGTAGTAGGGAATGTCCGGATCGTACCGGCGGGCGGATGGAGTGGAGGATTCCAGATGCATCCGGGCCACTTCCAGCGGGGTATCCCCGTCATAGGGCAGCTTCCCGGTGAGCATCTCGAAAAGCACCACACCCAGGGAATACAGGTCCGACTGGGGGGTCACCGGCTGGCCGGCCGCCTGTTCCGGAGACAGATAGTACACGGAGCCGATCACATTCTTGTCCGTCCCGTTGCTGGGCTGGCCGAAGGCCCTGGCAATGCCGAAATCCGTAATCTTGGGCACCCCTTTGGTGTCGATGAGGATGTTCTGGCTCTTTACATCGCAGTGAACGATGGAATGGTCATGGGCCTGTTTCAGGGCTGAAGCAATGCCGATGGCATACCGGACTGCCGTTTTGTAGTCCAGGGCGCCATTTTCCTGGATCACTTCCTTCAGGGACCGGCCCACCACATATTCCATCACAATATAGTAAATGTCATTTTCATTGCCGCTGTCGTAAATATTGACAATGTTGGGATGGGACAGACAGGCGGCATTGCAGGCTTCCTGGCGGAAACGGGCCACAAACTGCTTGTCCTGGATGAACTGATCCCGGAGGATCTTGATCCCCACATCCCGGTGGAGCACCGTATCATAGCCGTGGAACACCTCGGCCATGCCGCCTCCGCCGATTTTGTCAATGATTTCATAGCGGCCATTGAGCGTTATTCTTCCTTCCATTCTGCAGCCTCCAGATCAATGACAATAAAAGAAATGTTGTCGTCGCCGCCGGCGGTCATGGCCCCGTTCATCAGGCCGTCCGCCAGCCGTTCCAGGTTCCGGTCTCCCAGAATCCGTTCGATTTCCGCTTCCGAGATCATGTTGGTGAGACCGTCGGAGCAGACCAGCAGCTTCTGGGCCCCGTCCAGGAGGATTTCAAAGGTGTCCACCTGGACCTGGGGATCCACCCCGATGGCCCGGGTGATCATGTGCTTCTGGGCAGAGGCTTCCGCTTCCTCCTGGGTCATCTGCTTCTGCCGGACCAGTTCCGCCACATAGCTGTGGTCGCTGGTCACCTGGCGCAGGATCCCTTCCTGCCACACATAGATCCGGCTGTCTCCCACATGGGCCACAAAAGCGCTGTGGGGATTGGGCAGGTACACCGCCGTCAGGGTAGTGCCCATGCCGGTGAATCCTGCTTTTTCCTGGGAAAGTTCCCAGATTTTCTTGTTGATATTCTGGATGCTCCGTTCCAAAAATGGGAGGATTTCCTTTCTGGAAAGTCCGGACAGGTCCAGACGGCTCAGCTGATGAACCGCTTCATAGCTGGCCACTTCTCCCGCATCCGCACCGCCCATGCCGTCGGCAATGGCATACAGATCCGGTTCCCGCACCAGGATGCTGTCCTCATTGTTGGGACGCACCATGCCCCGGTTGGTCCGGCTCACTGCTATCATTGGTTCTGCGCCTCCTTTAATGCGCTGGCCCGCAGCTGGCCGCAGGCCGCATTGATGTCCTTCCCCATTTCTTTCCGGACCGTCACGTTCAGATGCCGTTTCTTCAGCAGCTGGAAGAAATGGTCCACCGCCCGGTCGCTGGGCCGTTCAAAGCCCTTTTCCGGCACCGGGTTGGCCGGGATCAGGTTGATCACACATTCTTTGTGTTCCAGGGCATCCGCCAGGTTCCGGGCATCTTCCGGCCGGTCGTTGATGCCGGCCAGCAGGATGTATTCGTACATCACCTGGCGGCCGTTGCTTTTTTCATAGGCATCCGCCGCCTGGATTACTTCCGGAAAAGGATACTTCCGGTTGATGGGCATCAGCCGGTTCCGCAGTTCCATGGAAGCCCCGTGGAGGGAAATGGCCAGGTTGATGTTCCGGCCCTGGGCGGTCAGTTCTTCAATGCCCGGCACCACCCCGCAGGTGGAAACGGTCATGTTCCGGTAGCCGATGCACTGGCCCCGGTCGCTGTGGAGAATGTCCAGAGCCTTGAGCACATGGTCCAGGTTCAGCATGGGTTCCCCACTGCCCATGACCACGATCCGGCTCACCCGTTCTCCCCGGGGCTGGAGCCCGCTCTGGAAGAAATACAGCTGAGCCAGGATTTCCGCCGCCGTCAGGTTCCGGACGAAGCCGTGGAGGCCGCTGGCACAGAAGGCGCAGTTCATGGCGCAGCCCACCTGGGAAGAAAGACAGACGCTGTAGCCATAGTCGTGGTGCATGAGCACCGTTTCCACCGTGGCCCCGTCCGTCAGCTCCAGGAGCACCTTGTGGGTCAGCCCGTCCCGGGATTTGTATTCCTTCAGGACCTTCACCTGGCTGGTGGCAATGGTGTACCGCTCTTCCAGCTGCTGCCGGGCTTCCTTGCTCAGGTTGCTCATCTGGGAAAAGTCCGTGGCCGCCTTTTCATACAGCCAGCGGAACACCTGTTCCGCCCGGAACTTCTTCATGCCCAGTCCGGCCAGTTCTGTCTGGAGTTCTTCCAGGGTCAGGCCCATGATTTCTTTTTTGCACATGGCAGATCTCACTTTCGTTTTTCAAAAAGGCAGAGATAGAATCCGTTGATTCCGTCCCTCTGAGGCAGGATCTGGAGTTCCTCCACTTTTTCTCCGGTCAGGGGATGGGCAAAGGGAACGGAAACAAAATCCGGATGGTTTTCCAGGAACCATTTCCGCACCCGGGTATTTTCATCCTGTTCCAGGGTACAGGTACTGTACAGCAGCCGTCCCCCTGGCTTCACATACCGGGCTCCGTTTTCCAGGATCTTTTTCTGGAGCGGGGGGAACTGGCTGATGGCCCGTTCCTCTTTGGTCCACCGGGCTTCTGCCCGCCGGTTCAGCACCCCCAGGCCGCTGCAGGGAGCGTCCACCAGCACCCGGTCAGCCGTGTTTTCCCATTCCGGCACAAAGGTTGTCCCGTCCCGTTTTTCCGTCTGGATGCAGTGGATGCCCAGCCGCCGGGCATTCTCCCGGACCAGGGCCAGTTTGTGGTCATACAGATCCAGGGCCAGGATTTCTCCCCGGTCCTCCATTTTCTGGGCCAGATGGGTGGTCTTCCCTCCCGGGGCGCTGCACAGGTCCATCACCCGTTCTCCGGGCTGGGGATCCAGCACCGCCGCATCCAGCATGGAGCTTTCGTCCTGGATATAGATGTCCTCTCCGAACCGGTCCACCAGGGTCTCCAGGGAAGGCAGGCTGTCACAGATCAGCCCGTCCGGGGACCACCGGGAAGGATGGGTTTCGATGCCCTGGGCAGCCAGGCTGGTCTGCAGCGCCTCCCGATTCATTTTCAGGGTATTCACCCGGAAGGAAAAAGTGGGCCGGGCGTTGTCATAGGCACAGAGCTTCACCGCATCTTCCAGTCCATAGCGGAATTTCCACCTCCGGACCAGCCATTCCGGATGGTAATATTCCAAAGCGATCCGTTCCAGCTCATGATCCGGTCCCTGGGGGAATTTCCATTGTTTCCGGGTCCGGGCCAGCTGGCGCAGAGCTCCGTTCACCAGTCCTGCCGCTCCCTCATGGACCCATTTCTTGGCCAGTTTCACACTTTCGTTGCAGGCGGCGGAAACCGGGATCCGGTCCAGGTACAGCAGCTGGTAGGCTCCCAGCCGCAAAATCACCAGCACCAGGGGATCCAGCTTCCGCAGGGGCCGGTTCACCACCTTTGACAGATACCAGTCCAGGGTCCCCATGGTCTTTACGGTGCCATAGACCAGTTCCGTGGTCAGGCTCCGGTCAAGGGGCGACAAAGGAGCCCCACGCAGCCCCTGAGCCAGAGCCAGGTTTGCATAGGCTCCCTTGAGAAAGATTTGTTCCAGTATCTGTAATGCCGCTTCCCGCGGATTCTTGCCGATTCTTCTCATTGTTCGTCCTCTTCCAGAATAAATGACCGTATGGCCTCTTCGATTTTCCCCATGTCCGCCCGGGTGTTGAAGCAGGGTCCGTTGGGCCGCTCGTTGAGCACCCCGATTACCGGCAGGGGGAACACGTCCTGGATCCCGCTGGTAAGATCCCGTTCACAGGCCACCGCCAGGATGGCTTTGGGCCGGGCTTTCTTCACCGCCTGCCGGGCCAGGGTCCCTCCGGTGGCAATGGCCACATGGACCCCGTACTTTTGGGACAGGGCCAGCAGCTGGCCCACTCCACAGCGGCCGCACTGGTGGCAGTTGCTGATGTCCCGGGTCACCTTATAGGGGCAGGTATCCAGCTGGATGCAGTGAGGTGTCAGGATCAGCAGCCGGTTGGCCGGGACCCGGATATGCTGGTTCCGGACCAGATGGTTGCTGACTTCAATAAAGGACTGCTCCACCCGCCGTTTGGAAATCCCCATAAGTTTCCCCAGGAACAGGGCCAGAGGATAGAGCAGGTTGATGATGTGCCAGGCCCAGAAATAAAAGAACCGGATGGTGGGAAAGCCCAAAATGGCCAGGACGATGCCCACCACTCCGGAAAAAAGAGCCAGGATCACCACCAGGACGATCCAGCCCACCACCTGGGGCAGCCAGGGATGGATCTGCGCCAGTCCCGGCACCAGCAGCTGCCATAGCCCATAAGCCGCTGCCGCCGCCAGCAGCACCGCCAGAGAGGCCAGTGCCATGAAAAGCCGTTTCTTCGGCCGAAATCCCATGTTCATAATCTATTCCAGTCTGTCTCCCTGTTTCACATGGCCCCCGTTTACGAAGGAGGCTGCCGGCATCCTTTTTTTCCCTTCCGGCTGACATTCCAGGATCTCCAGGGTACCCTGTCCGCAGGCTACCCGGAAACCCTTTCCGTCCGCCTGGAGCACGGTGCCCGGAGCACCCTGGTTGCCTTCTGGCGTGAAGATCCGGCTCTTCCAGAGCTTCAGCCGCTTCCCGTCCGGCAGCAGGGTAAAGGAACCGGGCCAGGGGTCAAAGGCCCGGAACTGGTTGTGGAGAGCTTCCGCCGTTTTGGTCCAGTCCGCCTTTTCCATGTCCCGGGTAATGAGAGAGGCATAGGTGGCCTCTTCTTCCGGCTGAGGTACCGGCTGGAGGGTCCCAGCCGCCAGCTGAGGAATGGTGTCCAGCAGCAGCCGGGCGCCTTTTTCCTTCAGGATGTCATGGAGTTCTCCCTGGGTCATTTCCGGTCCCACCGGCACCGCCACCTTGCTGAGCATGGCGCCGGTATCCATCCCCACGTCCATCTGCATAATGGTAACCCCCGCTTCCTTTTCCCCTTTCAGGATGGCGTAATGGATGGGGGCTGCTCCCCGGTACCGGGGCAGCAGGGAAGCGTGGACGTTGATGCAGCCGTATTGGGGCAGATCCAGCAGGACTTTGGGCAGGAACTGGCCAAAAGCCGCCACCACGATCAGATCCGGACGGATTTTTTCCATCTCTGCCTGGAATTCCGGAGTCTTCACCCGTTCCGGCTGGAGCACCGGCAGATCCCGGGTCAGGGCATATTCCTTCACGGCGCTCATCATCACCTTGTGGCCCCGTCCTTTGGGACGGTCCGGCTGGGTGACCACCGCTGCGATTTCATACTGTCCGGATTCCACCAGGGCCTTCAGGCTGGCCGCGGCAAATTCCGGGGTTCCCATAAATACGATCTTCATTCTTGACCTTCCCTCGGTTTGGCAGAAAGGCTGATAGCCTTGTCAATGAACAGGACCCCTTCCAGATGGTCACATTCGTGCTGGAGGGCACGAGCCAGGAGCCCGTCGGCGGTAAGCCGGTAATGGTCCCCTTTCCGGTCCTGGAAATGGACGGTGATCTGGGCGGCCCGCTTCACTTCCCCTTCGTAGTCGGGGACGCTGAGGCACCCTTCTGAATCCACTGCTTCTCCCACCGGGTCCGTAAGCACCGGGTTCACGAATTCCCGGATGCCGGCCCCGTCGCCGGCGTCAATGATCACCAGCCGTTTGCTGAGGCCGATCTGGGGGGCCGCCAGTCCG
>NZ_FR902047.1:0-7544 GCF_000437815.1 Acidaminococcus sp. CAG:542 | reverse complement strand
TGGGGGGCCGCCAGTCCGCAGCCGTTGGCCGCATACATGGTCTCCGCCATATCCTTCAGCAGCCGGCCCAGTTTTTTATCGAATTTGGTAACAGGAACCGCCTTTTCCCGAAGGATGGGCGCCCCCACTTTTACAATGTCATAGATTGCCATATATCATCGACTCCTATCGCAATTTTTACTTTCTATTATACCATAGGAGATAAAAAAAGGGGGGTGTGAAAAAATTCACACCCCCGGTCGCGGGCCGCGGCCCTACACCACACTCATGGGATCCACGTCGAAATACACATTGGCCATATTCCTGTATTCGGACTGGCGGAGCCAATCTTTTACCGGCTTCATCCGGGGGCTTTTCAGCAGCACGTTGATCCGGTAGATCTGGTTCACTTTGGCCACGATAGCCGGGAAGGGACCCAGGATCTCCAGGGGATGGCCGGTTTCCAGCTGCCAGGCTTCCAGGGCATTCACCAGTTTCTGGGCTGTGGCCAGGGCCTCCTCTTCCCTTTTGTGATGGACGGTGACCTTCAGCATCCGGGTAAAGGGCGGATACCCCAATTCCTTCCGCTGGGCCAGCTCCCTTTCGGCAAACCCTTCATAGTCCTGCCGGGCGGCCATCTGGAGAATGGGATTTTCCGCATCATAGGCCTGGAAGATCACCTGCCCCGGCTTCTCTCCCCGTCCTGCCCGGCCGGCGGCCTGGGTCAGCAGGGCAAAGCAGCGCTCTCCGCTGCGGAAATCCGGCAGGTTCAGCTGGGAATCCGCACTCAGGACTCCCACCAGGGTCACATTGGGGATATCATGGCCCTTGGCCACCATCTGAGTCCCCAGGAGCACATTGTAATCCCCCCGGCGGAAGGCCTGGAGGATCTGCTCATGGGCAAACTTCCCGCTGGTGGAATCCTGGTCCATGCGCAGGGGCCGGACTCCCGGGCACAGGTCCCGGATTTCCCGTTCCGCCTTTTCCGTGCCGGTGCCGAAGAACCGGATCCGGGGACTGCCGCAGTAGGGACATTTGGTGGGCACCGGTTCCGTATGGCCGCAGTAATGGCATTCCATCAGCTGCTCCCGGGCATGGTACACCAGGGACACCGCACAGTTGGGACAGCTGAGGGATTCTCCGCAGTCCCGGCACAGCACAAAGGTGGAAAACCCCCGGCGGTTCAGCAGTACAATGGCCTGCTCCCCGTTCTTCACCACGTCTTCCAGCTTCCTCCGCAGGGCTTCTGACAGCACCGTCCGGTTCCCCTGGCGGAGTTCCTCCCGCATGTCCACAATGGACACCTGGGGCAGGTGACTGCCGGTCTTGGCCCGGTGGGTAAGCCGGAGACGGGTGTAGACCCCCTGTTCCGCCAGATAATAAGACTCCAGGTCCGGGGTGGCGGACCCCAGCACCACCGGCACCTTCCGGTAATGGGCCCGGTACTGGGCCACCAGCCGGGCATGGTAGCTGGGCCGTTCCTCCTGCTTGTAGGTCCCTTCATGCTCTTCATCCATCAGGATCAGTCCCAGGTCTGCAAAGGGACAGAACACCGCCGACCGGACCCCGATCAGCACCCGGGCCTGGCCGGACCGCATCCGGCTCCACACGTCTCCCCGCTCGCTGGGGGAAAGCCGGCTGTGGGCCACCGCCACCCCGGCGCCGAACCAGGCCTTGAACCGTTTCACGATCTGTCCGGTAAGGGCGATTTCCGGCACCAGCACCATTACCTGCTGGCCTGCCCGGAGGGCCCTGTCGGTGAGCCGGAGATAGACTTCCGTCTTGCCGCTGCCGGTGATCCCCTGGAGCAGAAAGGTCCGGGGATCCCGGTTTTCCCGGGCCCGGTCCACTGCCTGGATGGCCGCCTGTTGTTCTTCCGTCAGTTCCAGGGTTTCCTTCCGGGCTTCCAGCCCCTGGTAGCTGTCCCGGAGGACCCGCCGCCGGCCTTCCAGCAGCCAGCCTTTCTGGACCAGGTTCCGGAGCACCGCGGAGGAGATGCCTTTTCCTTCCAGCTCCCCGGCGCTGGCGGTGTTCCCGGACAGCAAAAAGTCCAGGGCAGCCAGCTGGCTTTTGCCCCGGACCTCTCCGTTTTCCCGTGCGGCCAGCCCTTCCGGTGTTGCTGTAAAGGTCCGCTCTGTTTTTTCCCGCAGTTTGTATTTCACATCGTAGGAAAGGACCACCGCCTTTTGGGCAATCAGTCCCTTCAGGGCCGTCTCTCCTCCCGAGAGATTCCGGATGGCCCGCCGGGACTGGGGACCCTTCAGGGTCAGGAAATCGTACAGTTCCTGTTCCTCAGGGGTAAGCCCGGCCACTTCAGGCACTGGGACGTATTTCCCCACTGCCGCCAGGCTTTTCCGGCCCGGGATGAACAGCCGCAGGGCCTCCGCCAGGGTGCACAGGTAGTACTGGGACAGCCAGTAGGCGGTGGCCAGCATTTCACTGTCGAACCAGGGTTCCGTCCCCACCACATCGGCAATGTCCTTCAGTTCCCGGGACAGATCCGGGCTCCGGTCCTCTTCCACAATGAAACCTTCCAGCAGCTGCTGGCCGAAAGGCACCACCACCCGCCAGCCCTGGCCCAGGAAATCCAGGGCCTGGGGCACATGGTAGGTGAACTGCCGAAAAATGTTTTTGGCAGGCAGATTGATGGCAACCTTTGCGTATTCCATCTTATTCCAGTGCTTTTTTCAGCACATCCACTTTATCCAGCCGTTCCCAGGGCAGATCCACATCCGTCCGGCCGAAATGGCCATAGGCAGCAGTCTGGCGGTAAATGGGCCGGCGCAGATCCAGGCTCCGGATAATACCCGCCGGAGTCAGGGAGAAGTTCTTTTCAATCAGTTCCACGATCTTTTCTTCCGGAATGGCAGCGGTGCCAAAGGTGTTCACGCTGATGGACACCGGACGGGCCACCCCGATGGCATAGGCCAGCTGGATTTCGCATTTCCTGGCCAGGCCGGCAGCCACCACGTTCTTGGCCACATACCGGGCCGCATAGGCAGCACTCCGGTCCACTTTTGTGGGATCCTTCCCGGAGAAGGCACCGCCTCCGTGACGAGCCATGCCCCCGTAGGTATCCACGATGATTTTCCGCCCGGTGAGGCCGGAATCCCCCTGGGGCCCGCCGATGACGAACCGGCCGGTGGGGTTGATGTGGTAAATGGTCTTTTCATCCAGCAGATCCGCCGGCACCACCGGCCGGATCACCTGTTCCAGGATGTCCTTCCGCAGCTGTTCCATGGTGATTTCCGGGCTGTGCTGGGCAGAAACCACAATGGTGTCCACCCGTACCGGTTTGTCGTCATCATATTCCACGGAGACCTGGGTCTTCCCATCAGGACGGAGATAAGGCAGGGTGCCGTCCTTCCGGACCTGGGCCAGCCGGCGGGACAGCTTGTGGGCCAGGGAAATGGGCAGGGGCATGTATTCAGGCGTTTCATCGGTGGCATAGCCGAACATCATCCCCTGATCCCCGGCGCCGATTTTTTCTTCTTCTCCCTGGGCGCCCTGTTTGGATTCATCGGATTCATCCACCCCCTGGGCAATGTCCGGGGACTGTTCATCGATGGAGATCAGCACCCCGCAGGTGGCTCCGTCAAAACCATATTTGGCCCGGTCGTAGCCAATGTCGATCACCGTCTGCCGGGCAATCTTGGCAATGTCCACATAGCAGCTGGTGGAAATTTCCCCCACAATATGGATCTGGCCGGTGGCCACCAGGGTTTCGCAGGCAACCCGGGCATCCGGGTCCTGTTCCAGGATGGCATCCAGCACCGCATCAGAGATCTGATCGGCGATTTTGTCAGGATGGCCTTCCGTGACAGATTCAGACGTAAATACTTTCTTCATTATTTCCTCCTTACACAAAAAAAAATACTCCCAAAATGAGAGTACCTATGGGACTCTCATCTTACAATCGACAAACCGCATTGCAGGAATTAGCACCGTTGGCCCAGGGCCATGGTTGCTGTGGCTTCACAGGGCCATTCCCTCCGCCACTCTTGATGAGCTGTATTCGATTTTGCTTTGTAATTATAACAGATACAGTAGGAAAATACAAGACGGGTCCTCAGTAATGGACCACGTCCTGCTCTTTCCGGATCCGGTCCAGGATGGGCCGGGCTTCCTGGCTCTGGAGGAAGTCCCAGGTGGTGGGAGGCACCTGCTCCCGTACCAGCGCCCATTTTCCTTCCTGGATGGCCTTCCGTACTGTGGAGGCACTGACCACCTGGCCCTGTTCTTCCCGACGGGGCACCACCACGCACTGGATCCCCGCTTCCGGCAGCCGCTTTTCCATCACCTGGTTGTACAGGCCGGTGACCACACTGGTGGGCTCTTCCCCCACAT
Source organism: Acidaminococcus sp. CAG:542 (assembly GCF_000437815.1). Lineage (NCBI taxonomy): Bacteria > Bacillati > Bacillota > Negativicutes > Acidaminococcales > Acidaminococcaceae > Acidaminococcus > Acidaminococcus sp. CAG:542. The sequence goes on along the minus strand of NZ_FR902047.1, from coordinate 3,218 downwards.
ACCGGGCGGTAATCCCCAGTTTCCGGGCGATCTTCACGAAAATGGCCAGATCCAGGTTGGCATGGCTGGCGATCACCGCTTCCGCATCCTTCTGGAAATAGCTGGGGAAGGTGGCCTGGCTGATGATGTAGGGACCGCTGTCATGGTACCGGAGATTGGCCAGGTGCCGTGTCCCTTCCTGGATCAGCTTCTTCCGGACGGCATAGGGGAACAGGCTGGCGTCCTCGCTGACCATGAACAGGTGGACCAGGTCGTTTTCTGCCGCCGCTTTTTCCACCAGGTACTGATGCCCCAGGGTAAAGGGGTTGGCGTTCATGACAATAGCCGCCACTTTGGGAGCTTCCACCCGGCTCCGGGCCAGCTGGTCCAGATAGCTGGAGAAACCTTCCTTCCGGTTTTCCATAAAGACGATCTGGTCTTCGATCCGGGCGATTTCATAAAAACCCAGGTCCCCGAAAAATTTGGCGGAACTGCATTTGGTATACAGGAAAAGGTGGAGATTTCCCCGTTCATACTGGTACTGGACCAAATGGGACACAATCTCGTTCATCAGCCCTTCCCCCTGGTGGTGATGGTCCACCGCCATGCACCGGAGGGTGTTGCCGAAACAGCTTCCGGTGGCAATGGCCCGGTAATCATTGTCGAACATCACACAGGTATAGTCCAGGTTGGCATCCCGGCGGATTCCCTCCTGCTCCAGCAGGGCATCCACCTGGGCATTGGTCCGTTTATCGGAAGGATATACTTGAGAAATAAAATAATCAGACATCACGGTCTCCTTCTGGTTTCAAAGTGAATCCATTATACCACAAAAAAGGGAAAGGAAGGGTTGGTCCGCCAACTCCCTTTCCCTTTTCTTCCCGGTCAGAAACCCAGCTGATCGTTGATCAGGATCACATGTACCCGTTCCGGATGCCGGGCATACCGGGTGATCAGGATCTGGCAGCAGCGGGTTTCCGGCGCCTTGCAGTGGGAACAGAACCCGGTGGTCTTACAAGGTGTCTGGATGTCGAATTTCTGGGCACAGACCGCAGCCGCCGTGTTTTCCGCCCGGTCCAGGGCTGTTTCCAGGCTGGAACACACCTTGTTCAGGCTCACCAGGAACAATACATGGTGGGGCCCGTAGGAAATGGCGGAGACCCGGTTGCCATTGCCGTCGATGTTCACCAGGATCCCGTCCCGGGTCATGGCGTTGCAGCTGGCCAGATACCAGTCCGCATCATAGGCCTTCAGATGGGCCGGCCGCCGGGTGGGATATTCGTCCCGGTCGATGAAGGTCCAGTTGCCTTCCTTCAGTTTCTCCACCAGACCGCTTTCCCGTACGGTGGTGCTGCCGCCCATGTTCACCACACTGCCTTCCGGGATCAGTTCCAGGGCCTTCTGCACCGCCTCTTCCACCGTTGCCGCATAATACCCCTTCATGTTCCGGGATGCCAGCCCCCGGATCACCACCTGGGCCAGCAGTTCATTCCGCCGTCTCAAAGCCTCCTGCATTTCGATTCCCCCTCATTTGTGTTTTTTTTATTTTACCATAGAAAAAGAGGTTGCTGCACCTTTTGTGCAGCAACCTCTCCCTGCCTTACCTTCTTATTTTGCAAAATACCGGGCCAGCAGTCCGTCGAATACACGGCCGTGACGGGCTTCGTCTTTGGCCATTTCATGAACGGTGTCGTGGATGGCATCGTAGCCCAGCTGTTTGGCCAGGGTGGCGATTTCCTTCTTGCCGGCGCAGGCACCCTGTTCAGCGGCAGCCCGCATTTCCAGATTCTTCTTGGTGCTGTCGGTAACCACTTCGCCCAGCAGTTCAGCGAACTTGGCAGCGTGTTCCGCTTCTTCGAAAGCGATCCGTTTGTAGGCTTCTGCCACTTCCGGATACCCTTCCCGGTCAGCCACCCGGCTCATGGCCAGGTACATGCCCACTTCGGAGCATTCCCCGGTGAAGTGCTGACGCAGGCCTTCCAGGACCCGTTCATCCACGCCTTTGGCAACGCCTACCACGTGTTCATCAGCGTATTCCTTCACGCCTTCCTTCAGTTCATCGAACTTGTCTTTGGGAGCGCCGCACTGAGGGCACTTTTCCGGAGCTTCTTCCCCTTCATACACATAACCGCACACTCTGCAAATGAATTTTTTCATAATATTGCCTCCCCTAAATGGTCAAGCCCTTTATTTAAGGACTTGCTATTTGTTGATATTTGTTATCTCTTACGGTTTTTATTATAACAGACTCTCAAAATAATGCAAGTACTTTTGGAAAATATTTTTCCATTTCGAAAGGTTTTTATTGCAGTCAGAGGTGCAGCTCTTCCAGCAGCTTCCGGAACCGTTCCCGGAGCCTTTGGTTCCGGACCTGGGGATCCGGTTCCGCCACCTTCAGCTGCCGGCGGAAGCTCCCCATTTTTTCATTGAGGGCCCCCAGTCCTTCCGGCAGGGCCTGCCGGATCTTTTTTTTCACATACTGGGCCACCAAAGGACTCCGGCCTCCGCTGCTGACGGCGCAGACCACTTCTCCTTCCCGGATCAGGGCCGGAAAGATAAAGGAACACAGCTCCGGATCGTCCACCACATTCACCGGGATCCGCTTCTCCCGGCAGAGACGGCTTACGGTCCGGTTCACTTCCCGGTGATTGGTAGCCGCCACTGTCAGGATCCAGTCCCCCCGGTCCAGATCTTCCGGTTCGAAGGTCCGGCTCTCCCACCGGACCGGAAGCTCCCGGAATTCCGACAGGAGTTCCGGAGCCACCACCTGGACCCGGGCTCCGAAATCCACCAGGATCTTTGCCTTGTGGAAGGCTGTCCTGCCTCCTCCCACCAGGAGCACCGGAGCATCCTCCAGCTGGACCATCAAAGGAAAATAGCTCATGATTCCCCTCCCGGCTGTTCCAGGGCCGCCCGGATCCCCGCTGCTGAATGGACCCGGGCTGTTTCCACCTCCAGGCAGCCGGCTTCCCGGGCAGCCCGGGCCGTAACCGGACCGATGCACAGGACCCGGGTTTCCGAAGCCAGGGTATACTGCTGGAAAAAGACCCGGACCCCTCCGGCACTGCCGAAGATCATTACATCCGGAGCCAGGCAGGTCCCTTTTTCCGGCTGTCCCTCCCGGGGGCAGATCCTGTACACAGCAGCATCCCTGTATGGCCGCCCGGCCTTTTCCAGTTCCCGGACCAGATCCGGGGACCCGTTTTCCGCCCGGAGCAGCAGGCGCCGCGCCCCAGGTC
>NZ_FR902046.1:0-2702 GCF_000437815.1 Acidaminococcus sp. CAG:542 | reverse complement strand
CTTGCTCCGGCTGCCGGCAATCTGCTGCCGGATGTCCCGTTCCACACGTCCCCTGTCCTCAGGATGGACCAGGGTGGCAAAGGATCCTTCTGTCAGTTCCAGGAATTCGTCAAAAGAGGAACATCCCAGCATGGAAATCATTTCGGGATTGGCATAGAGAATTTCTTCCCGCTTATTGTCCCGGTAAATCAAAACACCTCCAGGCAGATGGTCAGGAATCTGCTGGAGGATCAAATCCAAATTCTCTTCCTGTATCATAGGCATCACCCTTCTTCCGGTCCGGTCAACTTCCCGTCCAAGTTTCACCTTTTGTCTTCCGGATTTTTCAATTTATTATGTAAAATTGACAAAAATAACAGTCATACTGTTTCATTATAATTGTTTTTTATATGATTGTCCATTGATGAACGATAAAAAAGGGAGCTGCACATTCTGTGCAACACCCCCTATGGATTTCTCTCAGTTGGACGGCAAGATAACGGGTTATGCGTTAGCCTTGGGAAAATGTCTCGCCGTATACAACAGATACACCTTTCCCTTCCGGATGGCCGGAAAAATGGAATGGATGTCCCAGTGGTACTCCCCGTCGTTGCCAAGGGTCCGGAAACCGCCGGAAATCATCCCTTCCGGGCTTTTCCGGATCCGTCCCATCATGGAATCCAATTCATTGAAAGTCAGGAACCGCTCCTGATCTTCCGGATGGATCATGGTCCGTGTATACTGCTGGACTATATCCTGGATACCTGTCCGTTTCTGGTAAAAATATTTCCGGTAGGGAGAATTCATGACCAGAGGAACGGCCGTATCGTTTTCCATATCCACCAGGGATACATTCTGGTACAGGTACAGCAGGTTCCGGTTGACCCAGTCCAGGCTGTCGCTGGCATTCTGATCTTCCTGGATGGTGAAATTGGTCAGGTACAGAAGGAGCAGGTGATGCTTGTCATGAGAAGCCAGATAACTGGCCTCCAGCCGCATATACCGGCCGTTCACCGTATAGGTCAGCGTCTTTTCGCTGCTGGTATGGATCACATCGTGCAGGAAACTGTGGATGTTTTTGCTGATGGGTCCTGCCAGGGCATTGACGAACACTTCCGTTTGCCGGAGGCTTTCCATGCCCGCAGCCCGGATGGTATTCCGGTATTCCTCATTGGCAAAAAGATACCGGAACCGATTCCCGGCCACCTCCGCCACCGCCATGGGCCTGTCTGTAAGAAAGTCGATGGACCCCAGTTTCCCGTAGTACTGACGCAGTTCAGGCGTTTCCACCTGCCAGCGTTTCTCCCGGTACATCTGCTTCAGTTCTTCAAAGGACATGGGCCGTCCGTAATAATATCCCTGGATCAGTTCGCAGCCAATGGACCGGGCAAATTCCGCCTGTTCCCGGGTCTCCACCCCTTCCATCAGGGTGTGGATGCCGATTTCTTTGGCCATCCGGATAATGGCCTTGATGATGTTCTGGGATTTTTCCGTAAACTGGGACAAAAAGGCCATGTCGATTTTGATTTCATCAAAGCGATAATTTTTCAAGGTATTCAGAGAAGAATACCCGCTGCCGAAATCATCCATCCATACTTCGTATCCGGCCTGCCGGAACCGCTGGATTTCCTGATGGAGCACGTCTCCTTCATGGACGAAGACGCTCTCAGTGATTTCCACATAGAGCATATTCCGGGGTACCTGATACCGCTTCCGGATTTCTTCCACATCTTCAAAAATGGATTCCTGAAAGAAATCCATCCGAGACAGGTTGAAGGAAGCCGGGATCACGGTTCTCCCCGCTTCCAGCTGGAGCCGGTACAGGCGGCAGATTTCTTCCAGTACGTACAGGTCCAGTTTCCGGATCTGCCGGCTTTCTTCCAGGAGAGGAATGAACACCCCGGGAGATATCATCCCTTTTTCCGGATCCATCCACCGGGACAGGGCTTCCACGCTGGCAATGGTCCCGGAAATGGTCCGGGCCACCGGCTGGAAATATACCTGGATCCAGCGTTTTTCCAGAGCCTCCTGGAAATGGTCAATCACATAATTCCGCAGATTTCGTTCTTCTCCCATGGCTTTGGTGTAAAAACACACATGCCGGTCCGGGATCTCCTTGATGCTGTCGCAGGCCAGCTGGGCCATGCCACAGGCGCTTTCCACTGAAACACTGCGGTCTTCCACCGGATAAACGCCGAATTTCACGTCCATCCGGTGAGAATCATGGAATCGGCGGACCCGGCTGGAAATCACAGGAATCTGTTTTTTCAGAGAAGGAAGACTGGTGAGCACCACAAAATGATCATCCATGAACCGGGAAATCAGTTTGTTGGGGAAGCTTTCCCGAAGCACATCCGCCATCTGGACCAGGAACCGGTTGCCTTTTTCGCTTCCGTTGCGCATATTGTACCGGTTGAAATTGTGGACATTCACATACACCAGAGCCAGTTTCTGGGCCCGGGGATCCAGCCTGGCCAGCTCCATGAGCCGGGAAGCCCGCTTCATGAACCGGTTCTTTCCCGGCAGTCCGGTGAGAGAATCCATATCATAGATTTTGTATCTGGTGTCATTGTCCAGGAAAAACACATAAAAGACCGCTCCCACCCCGGGAATGAATACCCGATGGCCGAATTCCTCCACTCTTTGGATGGAACCGTCTTTCCGGTACACCCGATAATTGACGAAATCCAACTTGCTCCGGCTGCCGGCAATCTGCTGCCGGA
>NZ_FR902045.1:0-1502 GCF_000437815.1 Acidaminococcus sp. CAG:542 | reverse complement strand
GGGGCCGGTGGAGGACAGCCTGGTGATCGGCCGGTACGGGGGCGGGCCTGTATCCATTACGGTCCACGGGGTGGCGGCTCATTCAGGCAGTGCCCCGGAAAAGGGACGGTCGGCTGTGCTGGAAGCGGCTCACAAGATTGTGAAACTGGAGGCTGCCAATGACATTCCCCGGGGGAAACTGATCAACTGCGGAGCTGTGGAAGGAGGCATCGGGGAAAACACCATCCCGGACTACTGCAAAATCCGCATCGGCATCCGGTACCGGAACCAGGCCATCGGGGACGAAATCTTTGCTCTGCTCCGGCAGGTGACGGAGGAGTGCACGGTGGAAGGGACCAGTGCGGAACTGGACACCAGCCGGGTAATGGCCTGCATGGAGACCACTGACGGGGTCCTGAAGCTGTACGACCATGTGGCAAAGACCGGAGAGGCCCTGGGCCTGGGGAAACCCCGGGGCATCCAGGTGGGCGGCCTGTCCGATGCGGGAATCACCGTGGGCCTGGGAATCCCCACCCTTTGCGGTATGGGGGTGCGGGGCGCCGGGTCCCATACAGATCAGGAATATGCCCAGGTGGAATCCCTGTATGAACGGTGCCTTCTGGCAGCGGCGGCAGTGCGGCGCCTGTGAGGCGGCCATGGACAGGAGAGTCATTGCCAATGTGATCCTGGGGTTCGGCTGCATCGCCCTGGTGCAGCAGGAATTTTTCCTGGGAGCCGGGCTCATCGCCCTGAGCTGTGTGGTAAGGAAGCAGTAGGGCCGGGTCTGATGTCTCACCCCGGGATGTTGACCGGTCGTGGTATAATACGAATGTATCATAAAATATTACATTTCAAAGGAGACGTATGAAATGAAAGTTTTGCTCTTTAATGGCAGCCGTCGGGAAAAGGGCTGCACCTACACGGCCCTTTCTCTTGTTGCCAAGGAACTGGAAAAGGCCGGGATCGATACGGAAATCATCTATGTGGGTCTGAATGCAGTGAACGGGAAACTGGACGACCTGGTGAAGGAAGCCGCGGCCAAGGCCAAAGAGGCAGATGGCTTCGTATTCGGTTCCCCTGTGTACTATGCTTCTCCCACCGGGGAAATCCAGGTGTTCCTGGACCGGTTTGCCGGGGTGGCCGGAGCTGACCTGCGGCACAAACCGGCTGCGGCCATTGCCTCTGCCCGGAGAGCCGGCACCAGCACCACCCTGGATGTGCTGAACAAGTACCTGATGTACAACGAAATGCCGGTGGTGTCTTCCAACTACTGGAACATGGTCCACGGGAACACGCCGGAAGAAGTGCTTCAGGACAAAGAAGGGGTCCAGATCATGGAAACCCTGGGCAAGAACATGGCCTGGCTGCTGAAGTGCCTGGAAGCAGGGAAAAAAGCAGGAGTGGAAGAACCGGCCAAACCGGCGAAAGTGATGACGAATTTTATCAGGTAAGAAAAAATGAGGCCACTGTACGTTCTGTACAGTGGCCTCATTTTTTGTCAGCGGTCAATGGTCAATTGTCAA
>NZ_FR902044.1:0-16147 GCF_000437815.1 Acidaminococcus sp. CAG:542 | reverse complement strand
GTATCCATGCGCAGCATGGGTGGTGGGTTAGCCGCCGCAGGCTGCGTTTCCATTCAAAATCAATTTGCAGAATTGATTTCCTTCGGCTGCTGACAACTGACCGTTGACAAGGTGCTGCTGGGAAAGCAGCACCTTTATCAGAATATTACTTGTTTTAAAATGGGAAAAGTTCTCCTGCGGCATTGCGGAAAAAAGTGATATAATAGAAACTGTGAAAAGGGGCGCTCTGCGCCAGCCTTTTAATATTTGGGTAGGAGTGATATGGAATGGCATTTATGGACGAACTGAAGGCTCGTGTTAAACCTGCACAAAAGGTGATTGTGCTGCCGGAAAACGACAGTGACAGAGCTCTGAAAGCTGCTGCTATCGTTACGAAGGAAGGGTTTGCTAAAATCGTGCTGGTAGGGGATCCCGCCAAACTGCAGAAAGATGCAGAACGTCTGGGCATCAGCTTTGACGGCGTAAAGATCGTCAACCCTGCAACCTATGAAAAAATGGACGAACTGTGCGCTTACTTCGCAGAACGGAGAAAGAAAAAGGGCATGACCGTGGAAAAAGCACGGGAAATCATGCTGAAAGATACCACCTTCTTTGGTGCCGGCCTTCTGGCCATGGGCGATGCTGACGGCGTTGTTTCCGGTTCCACCCGGACTTCCGCTGACACCATCAAAGCCGGCCTGCAGGTTGTGGGCGTAAAACCCGGCAACAAGACCGTATGCAGCGGTTTCATTGTGCTCAGCGACAAAGAAAACCTGGGCGACCACGGCAAACTGGTCTTCGGGGACTGCGGCGTTATCATCGATCCCACTGCTGAACAGCTGGCCGATATCGCTGTAAGCTGCGCTGAACGGGCCAAGACCACCCTGGAAATCGCAGAACCGAAAGTGGCTCTGCTGTGCTACTCCACCAAAGGCTCCGGCTCCGGTGAAGAAGTTGACAAAGTGAAGGAAGCTGTTGAAATCCTGAAATCCCGGAACGTGGACTTCGCTTTCGACGGTGAACTCCAGGCTGATGCTGCCCTGGTTCCTGAAGTTGGGGAACGGAAGGCTCCTGGCTCCAAAGTGGCCGGCCATGCCAACGTGCTGATCTTCCCGAACCTGTGCGCTGCCAACATCGGTTACAAACTGGTTGAACGGTTCAGCGGTGCCACCTGCCTTGGGCCTCTGGTACAGGGCCTGGCCAAACCGGTTCTGGACCTGAGCCGCGGCTGCTCCACCCAGGACGTAGTAGACGTAGTGGCTGTCTGCGCCAGCGACGCCATTGCTGCTGAAGGGAAATAAAAAGTATAAAAAAAGCTGTTGCGAGAGCAACAGCTTTTTTTTGTGAAGGTCTCGGGTCGTGACCCGCGGTCCGAGACCGGAGGTGTGAATTCTTTCACACCTCCTTTTTTATTTCCTGTACGCCAGCGCCAGATCTGCGCTGGAGAACTGGGTACCTTCCAGGTTGGCGTGGCTCAGGTCCGCATCGTCCAGGTTGGCGTTGGTGAGCACTGTTTTGCTCAGGTTGCTCCCTTCCAGGGTGGAGCTCATGAGATTGGCGTTCTTGAAATTGGCTTCCGGCAGGCTGGCCTTCCGGAGCCGGGCGTTGTACAGGTTGGCGGAGGTGAAGTTGGCTCCCCGGAGCTGGGTCCCGAACAGCCAGCTCCGGGCCAGGTTGGCGGAAAAGAAGTTGGCCATGGCTCCGTTGGCATAGTCGAAATTGCTTTCCCGCAGGTCCGCCGTGTACAGGTTGGCGAAGGTCAAAAGAGCATGGGAAAAGCTGGTCCGGTAGGCGGTGACCCCCACCAGGGAACTCCGGTTCAGCACCGTATGGGAAAAATTGGCGTTGGACAGGTCCGCCCCTTCCAGGTCGGAACCAGCCATATAGGCATTCCGCAGATTGGCTTTCTGGAGATTGGCTTCCTTCAGGTTGGCGTTTTCCAAAATGGCGCTGGTCATATTGGCATAGCTGAGATCCGCCCCCTGGAGATTGGCTCCCGTAAGATCCGCATCCCGGAGATAAGCGCCCCGGAGATCCCCGCCGGGGCAGGAACGGGTGGCCAGCAGCTGATCCACATCACTCTGCCGGTAGGCGGAAACCGGCAGGGCAGCGGTCAGGGCCAGCAGGGCTGTGAGAAAAACTTTTTTTCCAAACATGGTCTTACTCCTCCTCCAGGATGGCCATCAGGTCTTTGGGGTCTTCCGGCAGTTCCGGGATGATCTTCCAGGGGTGATAAGCTTCCAGCCGGTCCGGTTTGTAGGCGGAGCCTTTCAGTACAATCAGGCTCCGGACCCCGATGGCCTGGGCGCAGGTAATGTCGTGGGGAGTATCCCCGATGACCACCAGCTGGTCCCGGGTGGCTGCCGGATCCGTTTTCCGCACTTTGTCCCACAGGGCCTGGGACAGGTCGTCCCGGAGCTCGCTGATTTCCCCGAAGGCACTGCGGCTGTAGTCGAATTCCTCTTCAATGCCGAAATACCGGAGCTTGGCATGGGCGGCTACTTCGCAGTTGCCGGTGAGCAGCAGGCTGGTGGTGTCCGGGTTTTCCCGGAGCCAGTCCAGGGTGGTCTGTACATGGGGCAGGAGATGGCCTTTTTTGGCCACCAGGGAGGCCGGGAGTTTTTTTCCGTAGGCCTGGAGCATCCGGGTCACTTCGTCCGGGGTACAGTGGCCCTGGATCCCTTCGATGGCCTTCCGGGCAATATAGGTGTCCGTCCGGCCGGCCATGCCGTAGGTGAATTCAAAATTGTCCAGACCGTACAGGTCGTTGATGGTGGACTTCATGGCAGCCACCCCGGCGTAGTTGGTGAGCAGCAGGGTGCCGTCAATGTCCCAGCAGATATATTTCATGGTTCATTCTTCCTTTGATTGTCAAAAACAAGAGGCGCCGCAGCAGAGCCTCTTGTTCTTTGTCTTATTCCTTGTCTTTTTTCCAGGTCATGAATTTCTTCAGTTTGGCGCCTGCGTTCTTGGCCCGGCGCATGGTCTTCACCATCTTTTTCCGCTGAGGCTTCATGTCTTTGATGGAACCGTAGTCCCCCCGTTTCAGGGTGGTGAGTTTGGACTGGTCAGGACCGAATTCCTGCCGCAGGAATACAGCCACCTGTTCCGGATTGGCCGCGCTTTCCAGGGTGAATACATCCGCCTCCACATACCCGTAGGTGGGGAAGACATGGAGGAAAAGATGGCCGTTGGTACACAGCATGACGAAACAGAAATCGTCTCCTTCATCATTTTCTGTGGAATACAGGGCCAGTTCCTTCAGACAGAACCGTTCGGCGGCTTCTTCCAGAATATCCCGGATCTTTTCTTTGTCGAATACAACTTCTTCTGCACAGCGGTACATGTCCAGCGCTGCCTGTGTGCCTTTTCCAATCACGTGGCGTTCACTTCCTTTGATTTTCTTCGATTTCGTTCAGAATTCAGCTTTCTTATTATACCGTAATTCTCCATGGGCTGTCAAAAAAAACGGAAAACTATGCTATAATGATAGGAACATACGTTCAGAAGGAGCAGCAGGGTATGGCCGAAACCGTTTCCATCGAAATCACCATTAAAAATATCGTCTTCCAGGCAGCTACAGGCACCTTCAGTGTCTTCCGGGGAGAAAATCCGGAAGTGGGGACCATTTCCATTGTTTACAAGGGACAGGCCCCTTATGCCGGAGAACAGGTGCGGCTTACGGGCACCTGGGGGGAACATCCCCGGTTCGGGCGTCAGTTCCAGGCCCAGAGCTGGGAAGCCATCCAGCCCAAGGGGGCGGAAGGCCTGGTGAAGATGCTGGGCAGCGGGGTGCTGAAGGGAGTGGGCCCGGCCATGGCCCAGCGGATCGTGGACAAGTTCGGGGAGGATACCCTGGAGATCCTAGAAAAATTCCCGGAACGGCTCCGGGAGGTCAGCGGCATCGGCAAAAAGAAGGCGGAGGCCATTGTGACTTCCTATGGAGAACTCCGGGAAAACCGGGAACTGGTGTTTTTCCTGGAAAGCCACGGGATCAGCGGCAACTTCGCTCCCCGGATCCAGGCTCTGTACGGGAATACGGCGGTGACCCGGATCAGCAACAACCCCTACTGCCTGGCGGAAGATGTGGACGGGATCGGGTTCCGGACGGCGGACACCCTGGCCCGGAACCTGGGGGTGGATGAACATGACGAGGACCGGATCCGGGCGGGGATCCATTTTACCCTGCTCCAGGGAGCCAACCAGGGCCATACCTGTGTGCCGGATTCCTGGCTGGTGGCCATGGCGGCCAAAGTGCTCCAGGTGGAACCTCTGGAAGTGCGTCAGGTCTTCGACCAGCTGCTCCGGGACAACCTGCTCCGGGTGGAGGACCAGGGGGACCATGTGGACGTGTATCCGGAATACCTGTACCGGGCGGAAGAAGGGGTGGCCCGGCGGCTCCTGGCCCTTCGGGACAATGTGAACGCCCTGTGGAAGGTGGACTACCAGAAGATCATCCGGGAATGGGAACAGGATGAACGGATCCAGCTGGCCCCGGAACAGGCGGAAGCGGTGAAGGCGTCCGTGGACCATGGGGTCTTTGTGCTCACCGGGGGTCCCGGCACCGGGAAAACCACCGTGGTGAAGGGAATCCTGTCGGTGATGGAACAGGCCGGGTGCAAGATCCTGCTGGCAGCGCCTACAGGACGGGCGGCCAAGCGTCTGTCGGAAAGCGCCGGGAAGCCGGCTCTTACGGTCCACCGGCTCTTGGAATACACTCCCAACGGAGAAGGGGATTCCTATTGGGGCCGGGATGAGGACAATCCCCTGGAGGCGGATGCGGTGATTGTGGACGAAGCCTCCATGATGGACATCGTGCTGATGTACAACCTGCTGAAGGCTCTGCCGCTGGGCTGCCGGCTGATCCTGGTGGGGGATGTGGACCAGCTGCCCAGTGTGGGGCCCGGCTCCGTGCTCCAGGACATTATCCGCAGCGGCACCATGCCCATTGTCCGGCTGGAAAACGTGTTCCGTCAGGCGGAACTGAGCCCCATAGTCCGGAATGCCCACCGGATCAACCAGGGGCTGATGCCCCAATGGGAAGGGGAGAAGGATTTCAGCTTCCGGGAATTTGCCACGGAAGAGGAAACCATGCACTATATTGTGGACCTTTATGCCCATCTGGCCCGGACCCAACCCCAGGACAGCCTCCAGGTGCTTACCCCCATGCATAAGAACCTGTGCGGGGTGGAGAACCTGAACAACCTGCTCCAGGCCCGGATGAATCCCCCGGACCCGGAAAAACAGGAGTACCGGGGAAGCTTCCTGCTGCTCCGGGAAGGGGACAAGGTGATGCAGATCCGGAACAATTATGAAAAGAACGTGTTCAACGGGGACATCGGCCGGATCCGGAGCATCCAGGGAGCCTATGTGACCGTGGACTTCCCGGACCGGGCGGAAGGGGAGGCGGTGACCTACGAAGGGGCGGAAATCTCCGATCTGCGGCTGGCCTATGCCATGAGCGTCCACAAAAGCCAGGGCAGCGAATATGCCGTGGTGCTCATGCCATTGGTATTGAGCCACTACATCCTGCTCCAGCGGAACCTGTTCTATACCGCCATCACCCGGGCCAAAAAGCAGGTGTACCTGGCCGGGAGCAAAAAAGCCCTGGCCGCCGCTGTAGGCAATGACCGGACCCGGAAGCGTTACAGTCTCCTGGCGGAACGGCTGAAAAGGTACAGTGAGTGAAGAGGTGCACCATGTTCTCATCCATCCTTGCCCTGCTCCAGTCCCTGTTCTATCCCCACTGCTGTCCCGGCTGCGGGGAGGAGGTCCGGGAACCGGGGGTCCTGTGCGGCCGGTGCCGGGAAGGGGTGTGGCATCCCCGTTCTTTCCATCCCGGGAGTCTGGACTGTCCCCATGTGGACGGGATGTTCTTCCTGTTGGATTACGCCGGGGCCATCCAGAAAACCCTCCAGCAGGCCAAATTTCAGGGGCGGGAGGACCTGCTGCCCCGGCTGGGGGAAGAATGGGCCCGGGGGATCCGCCAGGAGGGGAAATTCTCCTGGGACCTGCCTCCGGAAGTGACCCTGTGTGCCACCGGCATCCCCACGGATCCCCGGCGGCGGAAAAAACGGGGATACGACCTGCCGGAAGAAATCTTCCGGCCCTGGTGCCGGCAGGAAGGGTACCGGTGGGAGACCCTGCTGATCCGGAACCGGAGCACCCGGCCCCAGTACGGCCTGACCCCGGAAGAACGGAAAAAGAACATCAAAGGATGCTTCACCCTGGTCCGGCAGGAAAATCTGCCGGATATCGTGCTGCTCTGCGACGACATCTGCACCACCGGCAGCACCTTGGAAGAAGCCGCCCGGACCCTGAAGCAGGGAGGAGTGAAAAAGGTTTATGCGCTGGCCCTGGCCAGTGGGAATTGATAAAGGAGCTGTTGCCCGTGCAGCAGCTCCTTTTTTATGGTAAGCTATAAGATAGTTCATACTAACGGAAACAGGGGATGTGCTATGGAAAACAACAACCGAAAATCAGGGGCAGGGGTTTCCCGCCAGGGTTCCTGGCTGATGATGCTCCGGTCCCTCCGGGAATTCAAAAAAGATGCTCTGCTGACTCCCATTACCGTCATGGGGGAAGTGGTGTTCGAGGCCCTGATCCCCTATGAAATCGCTCTGCTGGTCAATGAGGTGAAGGCAGGCTGCGGACTGGACCGGATCCTCCACTATGCGGGGATCCTGCTCCTCATGGCTCTGTGCGCCCTAGCCTGCGGCTATGTGGCCGGAATCACCTGCGCCCGGGCTTCCTGCGGTTTTGCCAAGAATCTCCGCCAGGACGTGTTCTATCAGATCCAGGAATTTTCCTTCGGGAATATGGACCGGTTCTCCTCCGCCTCCCTGGTGACCCGCCTCACCACGGACATCCAGAATATCCAGATGGCCTTCATGATGCTGGTGCGCACCGCCTTCCGGGCCCCCTTCAACCTGCTGGCCTCCTTCTTCATGGCCTGGTACATGGGGGGACGGATGGCCCTGTGCTTTCTGGTGGTGATCCCCATTCTGGGCTATGGACTGTATAAAATTGCCGTGCTGTCCGTGGGCCTTTTCCGGAAAGGCTTCCCTCAGTACGATGCCCTGAACTACAAGGTGGAGGAAAACATCAAGGGCATCCGGGTGGTAAAATCCTTTGTCCGGGAAAAAACGGAAATCGCCAAATTCGATGAAACCGCACGGAAGGTCCAGGCCATCTTCACCAAAGGGGAACGGTACGTGGCCCTGAACAACCCGCTCATGCAGATCTGCATTTACGGGGTCATGATTTTCCTTTTGACCCAGGGCTCCCGGCTCATCGTCACCACCCGGGGCCGGCTGCTGGACATTGGCCAGTTTTCCACCCTGCTCACCTACAGCTTCCAGATCCTGGGATCCCTCATGATGCTGTCCATGATCATGGTGGTGCTTACCTTTACGGAAGAATCGGTCCAGCGGGTCCGGGAAGTGCTGGAAGAAGCCAGTACCCTCACTTCCCCGGCTGATCCGGTGAAAACCGTCCGGGACGGCTCTGTGGATTTCCAGGGGGTCTCTTTTCAATATGAAGGGAGTACCGGGGAACCGGTGCTCCAGGACATTACCCTGTCCGTTCGGAGCGGGGAAGTGGTGGGAATCGTGGGAGGCACCGGCAGCGGCAAATCCTCCCTGGTCCAGCTGATTCCCCGGCTCTATGATGTGACTGCCGGCTCTGTCCAGGTGGGCGGGGTGGACGTGCGCCGGTACGACTTGGAAACCCTCCGGGAAAACGTGGCCATGGTGCTCCAGAAAAACCTGCTGTTTTCCGGTACGGTGGCGGACAACCTGCGCTGGGGAAATCCCCATGCCACCCAGGCCCAACTGGAAGAAGCCTGCCGGTGGGCCTGTGCGGACGAATTCATCCGGAGGCTGCCCAAAGGATATGACACCTGGATCGAACAGGGGGGCACCAACCTGTCCGGAGGCCAGAAACAGCGGCTGTGCATTGCCCGGGCCCTGTTGAAACGGCCCAGGATCCTGATCCTGGACGACAGCACGTCGGCAGTGGACACCCGGACGGACCGGGCCATCTGGGACGCCCTGGCCACGGCCCTTCCCGGCACCACCACCTTCATCATCGCCCAGCGGCTGTCTTCCGTGGAACGGGCGGACCGGATCCTGGTGCTGGACAAGGGACGGATCCACGGTATGGGTACCCATGGAGAGCTGCTCCGGACCGATGACATCTACCAGGAAATGGCCCGGTCCCAGAATCTGCTGGAAAAAGAAAGGGAAAAGGAGGGGACGCTCCATGGCTGAGAAGAAAAACATCTTCAGCTGGAAAAAAGCCTGGCGGTTCTTCCGGACCCTGTGGGGGTTCTATCCCCGGCTGCTGCCCGGGATCCTGGTGCTGATCTTCATCAATGCGGGAATCCTGTCCCTGCCCGGGATCTTCATGCAGAAGGTGGTGGCCGTGCTGGAAAGGGCCTGGAACCAGCAGCTGCCCTGGGCGGCGGTCCAGCCGGAAATCTACGGCTATGTGCGGATCCTGGCCCTGCTGTACCTGGTGAGCCTTCTGGCCAATGTAACCTACAACCAGCTGCTGGCGGTATTCAACCAGGGGAGTCTGGCCAAATTCCGGGAAAAGCTGTTCACCCATATGGAAACCCTGCCTCTGGGGTATTTCGACCGGCACCAGCGGGGGGACATCATGAGCTATTACACCAACGACGTGGAAGCCCTCCGGCAGATGATTTCCCAGTCTTTTCCCCAGTTATGCGTCACCGCTGTGACGCTGACGGTGCTTTTGGCCATTATGCTGTATTACAGCCTGTGGATGAGCCTTGTGGTGGTGGGAGGCTCCCTCTGGTCCGTGGTCATTACCCGGAAAGTGGGGGGCCGGAGTGCCCGGTATTTCATGGAGCAGCAGCACACCCTGGCGGACTGTGAAGGCTTCATGGAAGAAAGCATCAACGGGGGCAAGGTGATCAAGGTGTTCAACCATGAGAGGGCAGCCCGGGCGGAGTTCGACCGGGTGAACCAGGCTCTTTTTGATGCTTCCTGCAAAGCCAACCAGTATTCCAACACCCTGATGCCCATATTGAACAATGTAAGCTATCTGATCTACATCATCGTGGCGGCCTGCGGAGGCCTGTTCCTGGAAAAACAGGTGCCCAACCTGTCCCTTTCCGAGCTGCCCTTCAGCCTGGCGGTGATGGTGCCCTTTTTGGGCATGAGCCGGCAGTTTGCCACCAACATCCAGATGATCTCCCCCCAGATCAACGCCATGGTCATGGGCATGGCCGGGGCGGAACGGATCTTCGGGCTTTTGGACGAAAAATCGGAACAGGACAGCGGGACCGTGGAACTGCGGCCTCTGGAAGAAGGCACTGGGGTCCGGCACTGGGCCTGGGTGCTGCCGGGAAAAGCGGGAAAGGAAGAACTGCAGCCTCTCCAGGGAGAGGTCCATTTCCGCCATGTGGATTTCGGGTATGAAAAGGGTAAACCCATCCTCCAGGATATTTCCATCGATGCCCTGCCCGGCCAGAAAATCGCCCTGGTAGGGGCCACCGGCGCCGGGAAGACCACCATCACCAACCTGCTCACCCGGTTCTACGACATTGCTTCCGGGTCCATCACCTATGACGGGATCCCTCTGGAACAGATCCGGAAAGGGGCTCTCCGCCGGTCCCTGGGCATGGTGCTCCAGGATACGGTGCTGTTTACCGCCACGGTGCTGGAAAACATCCGGTACGGACGGCTGGACGCCACCGATGAGGAATGTGTGGCGGCGGCCAAAAGGGCCGGAGCGGACGACTTTATCCGGCACCTGCCCCAGGGGTATGCTACAGTGCTGAAAGGGGCCGGTGCCGGGCTCAGCCAGGGCCAGTGCCAGCTGCTGGCCATTGCCCGGGCGGCGGTGGCGGATCCTCCGGTGATGATTTTGGACGAAGCCACCTCCAGCATCGACACCCGGACCGAACAGATTGTCCAGCAGGGGATGGATGCCCTGATGGAAGGGCGGACCGTATTCGTCATCGCCCACCGGCTGTCCACCGTCCGGAACGCTGATCAGATCCTGGTGCTGGATCACGGCAGGATCCGGGAGCAGGGAACCCATGAACAGCTGCTGGCCCAGAAGGGGATGTACTGGCAGCTGTACACGGGAGCGTTTGAGCTGGAATGACAAAAAGGGGACTGTTGCATGTGCAACAGTCCCCTTTTTGGGGCCGCGGCTGAGGCTGTGAATCAATTCACAGCCTCTTTGCACTTCTTTATGAACTTCTCCGGATCCCGGACGTAATCGTACCGGATCGCTTCTTTGCCTTTTCCGATGACCAGGGTGCCGTAGCCGGCTTTCCGGCCCAGGAATCCCTGTTCCATGGTCATCTGGGCGGCCATGTCCAGGGGAATCATATACTGCTTCTTCTTGAATGCTCCTTTGAACAGCACCAGCCGTTTATTGGTAAGGAGCAGCAGCTGGGATTTATAGTACATGAACCGGAAGCAGAGCCAGATCAGCCCTGCCGGCACGTACAGAATCAGCACCACCAGAGGCCAGAAAAAATACATCAGGGACCGGTCCGCCCGGGCCAGGGGTTTCTCTTCTTCTTCGTCCATGGGCCGGGTTTCCGCCTCTTCTGCCTCATCTTCCGCCGGCAGGTTTGGGGCGGCTGCCTCCTGGGAAGCCTGAGCTTCCGTCTGTTCCGTCTTTTTTTCTTCCGAAGCGTCCGCCGCTGTATCCGGGGACGCCTGGCTGTTTTCCGCTGTTTCGGGATTTTCCTGCGGATTGGGTTCCATAGTGCATCTCTCCTTCATGATTGTCGTCTTCCCCGATTATACCATATCCGCTTTCCCTTGCCACCTTTCTTCTTCCGTACTATACTATTCCATGGTTATTTTTGACAATGGGAGGTTTGGTACCTTGGTGAACATACAGAAAAAACTGGCTTTGCTGGTGGCAGGCCTGATATGTGCCTGTACCTTCAGCATCCCCGGGATTTCCGGAGCTGCGGCAGGAGAAACGGCAGGAGCCCCGTCCCTGGTCTTTGACAGCGATCCGGGCAGCGATGATGCCCTGGCCCTGTTTCTGATGAAGCAAAGGCAGGTGGTACCGGATCTGGTTCTGGCTACCTATGGCAATGCCCCGGAAAAGCAGACCAGCAGCAACCTGGTGCTGGTCCTGGGGGATCTGGAACTGGATCTGCCGGTATACCACGGGGCGGACCGTCCCTGGAAGGGGAAAAAGCCCAGATACCGGGAACCCGGATTCAACGGGAAGGATGGTCTTTTGGGCCTTTCGGATACCTTCCGGGATAAAAACGAAAAAAACGGCCGGAAACTGGTTCAGCCCGGCAGCCTGGAAGAAGCCCGGGAAAAACTGAAACAGCACCGGCACATCACCTATGTGGCCACCGGCCCTCTGTCCACCCTGGCAGTCCTGGTCCAGGATCCGGACATCAAAAGCCGGATCGACCAGGTGTACATCCTGGGAGGCCAATTGGCGGCTCCGGATCCGGAAACCCTGGGGGAAGCCAACTTCGCCTGGGACCCCAAAGCGGTGAAAATCGTAATGGAAAGCGGATTGGACATTACCCTGTTCCCGGTGGAACTCACCGGTACCCAGTACATTGAAGAAGAAGAGCTCCAGAATCTGTCCCGGCAGGGTACCTGGCCGGAATTCCTGGATCTGATCCGGGCCAACCAGGCTGCCCATGCCAAAACCGGGGAAGAGAATGCGGCGGTGCTGCCGGCCATTTTCCCGGTGCTCTATCAGCTGGCTCCGGAACAGTTCGCCGTGGAGGACCGGCGGATCACCGTGGACAAGAACGGACAACTCCAGGAAAATCCCCAGGGGACCCTGGTCCATGCGGTGTTGGGAGTGAATCCCCGGTACCAGTGGAAAGCCCTGGAAAAGAGCTTCGGCCAGTAAACCGTGCCCTGGCCGAAAAAATGTGGTATCATAAAGCAGAGAAATGGGCCTGCCTTGAGCCGTGGCCTTCTGCAAAGGGGATATGAACATGAAATCTACGCTGCGCCGTACCTGGGCGGAAATCGATCTGGACGCCCTGGCCTACAACTATCATAAAATCCGGGAGCACATCGGACCCAAGGTGAAATTCCTGGGAGTGGTGAAGGCGGATGCCTACGGCCACGGAGCCGTCCAGGTGGGGAAACTGCTCCAGTCCCTGGGCGCCAACTATCTGGCGGTGAGCAGCATCGACGAAGCCATGGAACTCCGGTTCAACGGCATCACCATGCCCATCCTGATCCTGGGCCATACCCCCCGGGAACAGGTGGACCGGCTGATCTGCTTCAACATCACCCAGGCGGTGACCTGTGAAGCCAAGGCCCTGGAATACAGTGAAGAAGCCGTGAAGTACGGGGGAACCCTGAAGATCCATGTGAAGGTGGATACGGGCATGTCCCGGCTGGGGTACATCTGCGAGGGAGATTATTTCGAACACGGGGTGGAGGGAATCATCCACGCCTGCAGCCTGCCCGGGCTGGAGCCGGAAGGGATCTTCACCCATTTCGCCGTGGCTGATGAACCGGGAGAAGAGGCCCTGGCCTATACCCGGCACCAGTTCCAACTGTTCAAAAATGTCTGCGACGAAGTGGAAAAATGGACCGGAAAGAAATTCAAACTCCGCCACTGCGCCAATACCGGAGCCACCACCCTGTTCCCCGATACCCATCTGGACATGGTCCGGCCGGGGCTGCTGCTTTACGGCTATGGAGAACACGCCCGGATCCTGGGGCTGAAGCCGGTGATGGCGGTGAAGACCACCATCAGCACCATCAAGATCTATCCCAAAGGGACCAGGATCAGCTACGGAGGCATCTACACCTGTGACAGGACCACCCGGATGGGGGTGGCGCCCATCGGGTACGCCGACGGGTTCATGCGCTGCCTGTCCAACCGGTGCGGTTTCGTGACGGAACAGGGCATGGCTCCACAGCGGGGACGGATCTGCATGGATATGTGCATGGTGGACCTGACGGACAAGCCGAAAGTGGACGTGGGCAGCGAACTGGAACTGTTCGGCACCCACCAGTCCCTGGATGAATTGGCCGCCCTGGCCGGCACCATTCCCTACGAAATCACCTGCAACATCAGCAAGCGGGTGCCCCGGGTGTATGTGCAGGACGGGAAAGTAGTGGAAAAAGAATTGCTGCTGAGGATGTGAAAAACGGGGCTGTTGCATACGCAACAGCCCTGTTTTCTTACAACAGCGGTACGATTACTCCGCTCCACACCGCCGACAAGGGCATCACCAGGGCCATGGCCGGAATCATATCGGCTATGGGGAAATCTTTCAGCTGGAGCATCCGGAACCCGGTGGCCAGGAGCAGGGTGCCTCCGCAGGCCTTGAAATCTCCGATCATGTCCGGGGTGCAGAAGGGCAGCAGGGCATTGGCCAGAACGAACAGGCACAGGAAGATCACCAGCTGGGGCAGGGCGATGAAGCTGACGATGATCCCCAGTTCACAGGCAAAAAGGGCTGCCGTAGGCAGGTCCATGATGGATTTAGCGATGAGGATGCTGTGATCCCCGGCCATGCCGGACACCATGCTGCCGTAGATCCCGGTGCCGCTGGCGCAGAACAGCACAATGATGGTGATCAGCCGGCTTTCATATTCTTCCCGGGGAATCAGGCTGTCCCCAGTGGAAGCGGGCAGCACCCGGCTGATCAGTTTTTCCAGGTTCCGGGATCCGTTGACAATCCGGTCCCCCAGGTGGATCCCCAGGCCCACAATGGTGCCGGCAATCACCGCAAACACCACCGCCGGCAGATTCTTCATGAAGGTAATGGAGATGACTCCCATCAAAAGGGCACAGGAGCCGAACACTGTGGTCAGCTTCTCCTTGAAATCCTCCGAAAGCCGCGGCCCCAGGAAATTCCCCAGGATTCCCCCCAGTACCACCGCAGCCACATTCATCAAAACCCCAATTGGCATAACAAATCCCCCTCAAAAGTATGTATCATTACTATTTTACTATAAATTGGGCATGAAAAAAAGGGCTGCACCCAGTGTGCAGCTCTTCTTTCTTATTCTTCCTTCAACGCTTCTTCCACACCTTTGGCCAGTTGATCGGCACAGGAGGTGGCTTTATCCCCGCAGGTGTTGCCTTTCAGCAGTTCCACCGCATGGCGGGCATCGGCGCCTTCCAGCAGTTTGCTGATGGCGGACAGGTTGCCGGGGCAGCCTCCCTGGAAATGGATATTGTGGAGCTTGCCGTCTTCCAGACCGAATTCAATCTGGCGGGCACAGGTTCCCTGGGTCTTTACGGTAAAGTTTTTCATGGGTGTGTACTCCTCAAAAAGATTTATGGGCAAACCGGAGGTCCGGTTGTGCTTTCTTAATGATTGGCAATGGAGGCGAAAAAGGCCTGGACCACATCCGGGTCGAACTGGATCCCGGCCAGATCCCGGATCACCTGGGGGCTTTTGCAGCCGGCGATCTGCCACTGACGGGTGCAGGGATTGCATTTCCGGTCGTAGAAATTGGCCACGGCGATGATCCGGCTGCCGATGGGGATATTGACTCCCTTCAGCCGTTTGGGGTAGCCGCTGCCGTCCCAGTTTTCGTGGTGGTGGAGGATGATCTTCATGATATGGGCAAAGGCCGGGATATTTTCCACCATGCTGGCCCCGGCTTCACAGTGCCGCCGGTAGGCCGCCCGTTCCCGGATATTGAAATAGGGATATTTGGCCAGGATGGTGTTGGGGATGGACAACTGCCCGATATCATGGAGCAGGGCCGCCGTTTTGATGCAGCCGACCTCGTTGAGAGGCAGCCCCATTTTGATGGCCGTGGCAGCCGCATAGTTGGCCACCTGCTGGCTGTGGAGAAAGAGCCCGTGGCTTTTCAGTTCCAGCAGTTTCAGGAACCCCTGTACGATTTCCGTGGTGTCGGTATCCGTGGGAAAATCCAGGAATTGGGGAATGGTGATCATGAGAATTCGACCTTTGCTTGAGATTTCTATCCGCTTTCAGTATACACTAAAACCGCTCCTTTGTGAATTTCCGGTTGCCAAAGTTTTCCCCGGCTTTTATAATAGAACAAACAACTCAGGTCTGTGGTTGCAAGTCGATGCCAGTTGCAGGCAAAACGATCCACGTAAGCAATGAAAAGCCATTGTGAGCACGGTGCAGCTTAGAAGTAAGTCCTGCCGCGAAAAGCGAGAGAAGCAGTAGTGGGGAGCATGAGGCTTAGGAGCGAACCTTCCAGCAGGCGGGTGTGGGGGCGAAAACCAGGTCAGCTGAGTTGTTTTTTGTATTTTTATTAAAAAGCTGTTGCATAATAATACATAGAGTCGTATAATTAATCCCAATCAAAGCCATACAATACGGAAAGGGCTGAATGAGGGAGGAATAATTATGAAAAAGATTCTAGCTGCGATCTGCCTGTTCGCTGCACTGATGGGAACCCTGGGCTGCGGAGGCAGCCAGACTGCCGGAACCAAGCCGGCGGAGAAGAAGGAACTGATCGTAGGGACGGAACCTTCCTTTGCGCCCTTTGAATTCCCGGACAAACAGAGCGGAGAGCTGACCGGGTTCGATCTGGACCTGATCAAGGCCATGGGGAAAAAGGCCGGGTTTGAGAAAGTCACGGTGAAAGGCATGGGCTTCGATGCCCTGATCCCTGCCCTGGACGCCGGCAACATCGACGTGGCCATTGCGGGCATGAGCATCACCGATGCCCGGAAACAGAAGGTGAACTTCACGGATCCTTACTATGAATCCGGTCTGGCCACCGTGGTCCGGAAGGACAACAACGCCATCAAGAGCCTGGAGGACCTGAAAGGGAAGACCATCGCCGTCCAGCTGGGGACCACCGGGGCTGACGCCGCCGGGAAAATCGAAGGGGCTACGGTAAAGACCTTTGATACCTCCGATACCGCCTGCCTGGAGCTGAAGAACGGGGGAGCCGATGCGGTAATCAGTGACCTGCCGGTGCTCCAGTACTTCCTGAAACAGGGGGGCAGCGAATATGCCAAGATGGTGGGAAAACCCACCAAAGGGGACATGTACGGCATCGCCACCGCCAAAAAGAACAAAGAGCTCAGCGACAAGCTGAACAAAGCTCTGGGAGAACTGAAAAAGAGCGGGGAATATCAGAAGATTTATGACAAGTGGTTTAAGTAAAAAAATGGGCGCTCCGGCGCCCATTTTTGTCAATGGTTAATTGTCAATGGCCGATGGAAGGCA